>DATBWN010000223.1:0-4604 GCA_036514755.1 Dehalococcoidia bacterium
CGGGACGTCGAGGCGCTGGCCAACAAGGTCGTGCGGGAGAACCTCGACGTCCACATCGACCACCAGAGCTACGAAGACGCCCTCGCTGGCGGCGCCCTCGCCTTCTTCGGCGAGAAGTACGCCGAGACCGTCCGCGTCGTCAGCGTGTGTCCGGTGCCGTTTTCAGACACCGCTCATCCTGAGCCTGTCGAAGGATGCTTCAGCCGCGAGCTCTGCGGCGGCACCCACTGCCACGCCGCCGGCGAGGTCGGCGCTATCATCATCACCGGCGAGACGTCCATCGGCGCCGGCGTGCGCCGCATCGAGGCCGTCAGCGGCCGCGCCGCCGTCGAGCGCCTCCGCGTCCAGGAAGAGACGCTCGGCCGCCTCGGCGCCGCCCTCATGGCGCCCCAGGGCGAGATCGAGGCGCGTGTCGCCGCCGTCCGCGACGAGAACGAGCGCCTGCGCAAGCAGGTCCAGGCCCTCGAGCGCCGCGTCGCCCGGAGCCAGGTCGAGGGCGGCACGGCTACGGTAGTTGGCGACGCGAACGTCGTCGTCCGGCGGGTCGAGGCGGCGAGCGCGGACGCCCTCCGAGACGCGGGCGACGCCATCAAGTCGTCCCTGAGAGGGAGAACCGTCATCCTCCTCGCGGCCGTCATCGACGGCAAGCCCACGTTCCTCGCCATGGCGACGCCTGAGGTCGCGAAGCGCTGCCCGGCCGGCGACGTCGTCCGCGCCGCGGCGCAGGCCGCCGGCGGCAGCGGCGGCGGCCGCCCCGAGCTCGCCCAGGGCGGCGGCACCGACGCCTCGAAGATCGACGCCGCCCTCGCCGCCGGCCGCCGGCTCATCGAGGAGAAGCTTGGCGAGCACCCGTAGCGGCGAGCTTCAGCTCGCCACTGCGCTCCGACATGGGGCTCTGGGTGGCGACCTGAAGGTCGCCGCTACAGTCGCGGCTGCGTTGGAGCGTGGGTGACTAGGCCCGCCCTCGGCCTCGACGTCGGCGAACGCCGCGTCGGCGTCGCCGTCTCCGACCCCGAGCGCCATCTCGCCGTGCCCCTGCGCAGCGTGGCGCGCGACGGCGCCATCGAGGCGCTCGCGGCCCTCGCCCGCGAGTATGAGGTCGCCGACGTCGTCGTCGGTCTGCCGCTGACGCTGCGCGGCGAGGCCGGCCCGCAGGCGGAGAGCGCAAGCGCCTTCGCGCGAGAGCTGGAGCGCCGCCTTCGCCTGCCCGTCCACCTCTGGGACGAGCGCCTCTCGACGCAGGAAGCGCAGCGCCGCGTCCTGGCCCCGTCCAAGCGCCGCGGCCGCCGTGAGCGCACTCCCCGCCCGGTCGATACGGACGCCCTCGCCGCCTCGATCATCCTTCAGGCCTACCTCGACCGGCAACGTCTGGCACAGAGTGGCGAAGAAGTGTCATTCTGAGCGACAGCGCTCCATGACCAGCACCAACCTTCTCCCGTCCGTCCTCGTCGGCGCCATCCTCGCCCTCTTTCTTGGCGGCGCCGCCTGGGTCGTCGCCACCGCGGCGGGCTCAGTCCCGCGCGAAGGCGTCCGGCTCGCCGCCGGCGCCGAAGGCGAGCCCGTCTACGTCACCGTGGAAGATGGCGACAGCGCCGCGAGCATCGCGAGGCGCCTCGAGGACGCCGGCGTCATCGACAGCGCCTCTACCTTCGAGCGCCTGGCGAAGATCACGGGCCGCGAGCGCCACCTCGCCGCCGGCGAGTACGAGTTCCTCCCTGGCACCAGCGCCCTAGACGCCCTCGCCCGCATCCGCGACGGTCTCACCGCCGCCCGGATCGTCACGCTGCCCGAGGGCCTGCGCATGGAGGAGCTTGCCGCCCTGCTGGAGAAGCGCGGCGTCGTCCCCGCGGCCGACTTCCTCGCTGCCGCCAACGCCCTCGCCCGCTCCGGCACCGGCCTCGACGCCGACCTCCTGGCGAGCCGGCCCGCCGCCGCGACGCTGGAGGGCTACCTCTACCCGGCGACCTACAGCTTCAGCCGCAAGATCACCGCCGAGGAGGCCGTCCTCACGATGGTCGACGCGCTCTCGCAGCGCCTGACGCCGGAGCTGCGGGAGGAGGCGCGCGCCCAGGGGCTCAGCGTCCACGCGGTACTCACCCTCGCCGCCATCGTCGAGCGCGAGGTCGTCCTGCCGGAGGAGCGGCCCCTGGTCGCCAGCGTCTACCGCAACCGGCTCCGCATCGAGATGGCCCTCCAGGCGGACCCGACGGTGCAGTACGCGATCGCGGCGCGGCCGGGCAGCGTCGTCGAGTTCGGCTACTGGAAGCGGGAGCTGAGCCAGCAGGACCTCGGCTTCGACTCGACATATAATACGTACACGCGGCGCGGCCTGCCGCCCGGCCCGATCGCCAACCCGAGCATCGAATCGATCGTCGCCGTCATCCGGCCGGCGCGCACGAATAACCTCTACTTCGTCGCCCGTAACGACGGCAGCGGCGGCCACGCCTTTTCGGAGACCCTGGACGAGCATGAGCGCAACGTCGCCAGATACCAGCCGTAGGAGAATGAACCTCCTCGCCATCATCGGCTACCCCATCCGCCACTCCTTCTCGCCGGCCATCTACAACGCCGCCTTCGACGCGATGGGCGTCGACGCTCGCTTCGAGGCCTGGAGCACGCCCCCGGACGAGGTGCCCGCAGCCCTCCGGCGCCTGCGGGAGCCGGAGATGCTGGGCCTGAGCGTCACCGTGCCGCACAAGGAGGCCGTCATCCCCCTGCTGGACGAGTTGGACGCGACGGCGCGGGCCATCGGCGCCGTCAACTGCATCGCCAAGGACGGCGAAGGTCGCCTCATCGGCCACAACACGGACAAGGACGGCTTCCTGCGCTCTCTGCGCGCAGCCGGCTTCGAGCCCGAGGGCAAGCGCGCCGTCGTCCTCGGCGCCGGCGGCGCCGCCCACGCCGTCGCCTACGGCCTCGCCGAGGCTGGGGTCGCCTCGCTGGCCTTGGCCGGCCGCACGCCGGCGCGCGTCGCCGCCGCGGCCGCCCACCTGCGCGCCTCGGCGCCGCGCCCCGTGGTCGTCGAGGCGCTGGGCTGGCAGGACGAAGCCTTCGCCGCCGCCTGCCGCGCGGCCGACCTCGTCGTCAACTGCACGCCCATCGGCATGCGCCACACGGAGGGCGAAGGCGAGTCGCCCCTGGCGGCCGGCCATCTGCGGCCCGGCCTCTGGGTCTTCGACACGGTCTACACGCCGCCGGAGACGGCTCTCCTGCGCCAGGCGCGGGCAGCCGGGGCGCGGCCCATCGCCGGGCTGGACATGCTCCTCTTCCAGGCCGTCGCCTGCCTGCGTTACTGGACGGGCAGGGAGGCACCTCTTGACATAATGCGCCAGGCCGCGCTGCGCGCCCTGGCGCAGCAGGCCGGCGAGGCGCGCTGATGCCTCCTGCCCGTTTGCCCGTTTGCCCGATTGCTCGATTGCCCCGGGGGAGGTGGTAGGGGATGGAGTGGGGCATCCTCGTCATCCTCCTCATCCTGCTGTTCACGGCCTACGTCATCGTCCAGGAGACGCGGGCGCAGATGCACTGGCGCGGCCTCGTCGCCAGCGGCGATGTCGACGCCGTCCGCCAGCTCGTCGAGGCCGAGGCCGAGCGCTGGCGCTCCGAGCGCGTGCCCAAGGGTGTGCCCGCCCTCCTCTGGCACGGCGTCCAGACCGTGTCCCTCGGGGACGTCACGGCCACGGGTGCCCGCGTCTCCTGCACGGCCGACGGCGAGTTCGCCGTCGTAGACGGCCGCCGCGTCGAGACCAGCAGCCCCCTGGCCGAGGGCATGAAGATCACGCTGAAGCTGGCCGAGATGCTCCTCTACGACGTCCCCAACGTGAAGCTCGACCACGTCCAGGTCGACGTATACACTTCCTTCCGAGACGAGACGGGCCGCGCCGAGCCGCGCTGCATTCTCAGCAGCCGTGTCGAGCGTCGCCTCGTCGAGCGTTTGGACTGGGAGGAGACGGCGGCGGCGGACTTCGTGGCGCTGGTCGCCGGCCGCTTCGCGCCTCCCCGCCAGGACGGCGGCGGTCTCGGGCCCGTCGAGCCGTTGCCCTGGGGCGAAGAGCCCGCCGAAGAGACGAAAAGGAGCGGCTAGTGGCGCACCTCCGCTTCCTCACCGCCGGCGAATCGCACGGCAAGGCTCTCCTCGCCATCGTCGAGGGCGTGCCCGCCGGCCTGGCTTTATCCGAGGACTACATTGCTGCGCAGCTGCGCCGCCGTCAGCAGGGCTACGGCCGCGGCCGCCGCCAGCAGATCGAGCAGGACGCGGCCGAGATCGTTAGCGGCGTGCGCCACGGGCTGACCATGGGCGGGCCCATCGGCCTGCGCATCGAGAACAGGGACTGGCAGAACGCCGGCTGGCAGACGCGCATGGCCGTCGCGCCCGTTGAAGAGGAGGTCGAGCGCCTCAGCCAGATGCGCCCCGGCCACGCCGACCTCGCCGGCGCCGTCAAGTACGGCCTCGACGACGTCCGTCCCGTGCTGGAGCGCGCCTCCGCCCGCGAGACGGCGGCGCGCGTCGCCGCCGGCGCCGTCGCCCGCCGCCTGCTCGAGGAGCTCGGCGTGGCCGTCCACAGCCACGTCCTCGCCATCGGCGACGTGCGCGCCGACGTGCCCGA
>DATBWN010000224.1:0-3391 GCA_036514755.1 Dehalococcoidia bacterium
CCCTCTGACGCAGCCCTCCTCGCCGAGTGCGAGGTCGATACCTACCGCGCGTCCGGGCCCGGTGGCCAGAACCGCAACAAGGTCGAAACCGCGGTACGCCTGCGCCACAAGCCCACCGGCCTCAGCGTCATCGCCGAGGAGAGCCGCTCCCAGGCAGAGAACCGCGCCCGCGCCCTGCGCCGCCTGCGCAAGGCCATCGCCCTGCGCGTCCGTCGCCCCGTCGACGTCGAGGGCGTCCCCGAGGCCGTCCGCGCCTGCATCGATGGCGACGGTCGCCTGCGCGTCGGCCAGCGCGACCGCCGCTACCTCGCCTGCGCTGCCGCCGTCCTCGACGTCCTCCACTCCCTCGGCGGCTTCGTCAGCGCTGCGGCCGCCCGACTCGGCCTGACGACGGGCAACCTCGCTGCCTTCCTCACTGCGGACGTAGACCTACTGGCCGAGACGAACCGCATGCGCGCCGCCTTCGGCCTGCGTCCGCTGAGGCGCGACTAGCGTCTGTCACCCTGAGCGCAGCGAAGGGTCTAGCCCCCTCGAAAGAGGCGGCCGTCTCGAACTGGGACCAGATTCTTCGCTTCGCTCAGAATGACATAGCAGGCCCTACCGACCCCTCGCCAGCCGCTCCGCCAGGTAGGCGGGCAGGCCAGCGGCGCGGATCTTCGCCTGCGTCGTCTCGATGTCGTACGCTGCGCGCCGGAACTCGATGCGCCGCGCTTCCGTATCGAGGACGGCGTAGGCGGCGCGCGGGTCGCCGTCCCGCGGCTGGCCGACGCCGCCCGGGTTCGCCACGAAGCGTCGCTCTGCCAGCGCTAGGGATGCACCGCCATGCAGGTACGCCTCCTCCGACTCGAAGAAGACGGCCGGCACGTGCGTGTGGCCGACGAGGCCGAAGGGCGTCGGCTGGCGCCGGAGGTGCTCCTCCGCGTCCGACGCCGCGAAGAGGTAGCCCCAGGCCGGGTCCATGAGGCTGCCGTGCACCAACGTGAACTGCCCCTCGGCCGCTACTTGAGGCAGCTCGCTCAGCCAGGCCTTCTCCGCCGCTGAGAGCTGAGTCGCAGTCCAGCGCGCCGCCTCCGCCGCGAACGGGTTGAACTCCTCCAACCCGATGGCGCCGACGGCCGCCAGGTCATGATTGCCGGCGACGGCGACCAGCGGGTAGCGCCGCAGCAGCTCGATGCAGGCGCCGGGCTCGGCGCCGTAGCCGACGACGTCCCCCAGCGACCACAGCGTTTCGAACTCGCCGGCTTCGGCCAGCACCGCCTGGAGCGCCGCCAGGTTGGCGTGCACGTCGGCGACGACGAGGATGCGCATGCGACGAGTGTATTCCGCTCGTCCTGAGCCTGTCGAAGGACGAGTGTCCATTCCGGCGTAGAGACGTACCGTCGTGGCAAGCGGCTAGACCCCTCGCCCGGCTCGGGGTGACAGTTCGCACCCTATAATCGAGCCGTGCGCGTCTCCGAGATCGGCGAGTTCGGCCTCATCCATCTCCTGGCCCAGGAGCTCGGCGTCGAATACCCGCCGAAGCGCGGCGGCCTTGTGCCCGCCGGCCTCATCGTCGGCCTCGGCGACGACGCCCTGGTCAGCGCGCGGCGCGAGGGCGCCCTCATCTGGACCACCGACACGCTCGTCGCCGGCGTCCACTTTCTTCCCGAGACCGCCTGGGGCGACGTCGGCTGGAAGGCGCTCGCCGTCAACCTGAGCGACGTCGCCGCCATGGGCGGCGCGCCCCATCTCGCGCTCGTCACCCTCATGCTGCCGGACGACTTCCGCGTTGAGGACGCCGTCGCGCTCTACCGCGGCCTGAAGGAGGCGGCCGATGCCTTCGGCGTGACCATCGGCGGCGGCGACGTCGTTCGCGCGCCCGTCTTCGCCGTCAGCGTCGCCCTCTCCGGCTGGGCCGTCTCGTCGCGCCTCGGCGAGCCGCGGGTAATGACGCGCAGCGCCGCCCGCCTCGGCGACGTCGTCGCCGTCAGCGGTTCGCTTGGCGATTCCGCCGCCGGCCTGCGCCTCCGGCGCGAGGGCACCTCCTTTCGGACGAAGGCGAGCCGCCTGCTGCGCGCCGCCCACGAGCGCCCCCAGCCCCGCATCGCTCTCGGCCAGGCCGCCGTCCGCGCCGGCGTCCGCTGCGCCATCGATGTCAGCGACGGCCTCGTCCAGGACCTGGGCCACGTCGCGCGGGCCAGCGGCGTCGGCATCCGCGTCGACGCCAACCGCGTGCCGACCAGCGCCGCGCTGCGCGGCGCCTTCCCCTCCCAGGCCCTCGGCTTCGCCCTCAGCGGCGGCGAGGACTACGAGCTCGTCCTCATCGCCTCGCGCCCCGTCATCGAGTCGCTCATCGGCGCCGTGGATACGCCCCTGACCGAGATCGGCGAGGTCGTCCAGTACGACGAGCCGCGTGTCGCCGTCGCCGACGAGACTGGGCGCGAGATCCCGCTGGCGCGCGGCGGCTGGGACCACTTCGCGGCCCGATGAGCGGTAGGGGGTCATTCTGGTCAACCCGAGCGCTGGTCATCGTTCGTGGTGAGCCTGTCGAACCACGATCAGTCGTCAAACTAATCGTCCTTCGACAAGCTCAGGACGAGCGGCCACCAGAGTGGGCCACTACCCGATGACCATCGTCCGCGACAGCCGCGGCCCGGCCGAGACGCGGCGCCTGGGTGAGCGCCTGGCCCGTTTGCTGCGCCCCGGCGACGTCGTCCTGCTGCAGGGCGAGCTGGGCGCCGGCAAGACCTGCTTCGCCCAGGGCATCGGCCGCGGCCTGCGCGTGCGCGAACCCGTCAAGAGCTCCTCCTTCGTCCTCGTCAACGAGTACCACGGCCGCCTCCACGTCTATCACGCCGACCTCTTTCGCCTCGAAGACCCGGCGGAGGTCGCCGACCTGGCGCTGGAGGAGACGGCGCGAGACGGCCTCCTCCTCGTCGAGTGGCCGGACCGGGCGCCCGGCGAGCTGCCGCCCGAGCACCTCCTCGTCCTCTTCGAGATGACGGGCGGGCGCACGCGCCGCATCAGCCTGACGCCCCGCGGCGAGCGCTACGAAGCGCTGGTCAGCGAGCTTGAGGCCTCGTCAGCGCCACGGTCGACCGCGCATGCCTGAACGCAACCTCGCCGTCGCCATAGACACCGCCTCCGACCTCGCCGGCGTCGCGCTGACGGAGGAGGGCGCCCTGCTCGGCGCCGTCACCTGGCGCACGCGCCAGAACCAGTCGCGGGAGCTGCTGCCGGCCCTGGACTGGCTCCTCGGCCGCCAGGGACGCGGCAAGGAGGAGATCGGCGCCGTCTTCGTCTGCCTCGGGCCCGGCTCCTACGCCGGCCTGCGCGTCGGCGTCAGCACCGCCAAGGCGCTTGCCTTCGCCCTCGACGCCTCGCTGGCCGGCGTCGGCCGCCTCGAGGCGGA
>DATBWN010000225.1:0-21661 GCA_036514755.1 Dehalococcoidia bacterium
GCGACGAGGGCGCGGGCGATGCCGTGGGAGATGGCGCCGGCCCAGCCGCTGACGCCGCCGCCTTCCACCTTGACCTGGACGCCAAACTTGCCCTGCTGGCCGAGGACGTTGAGCGGCCGCAGCGCCGTCTCCTGCAGGAGGATGCGCGGCAGCGCGTCCTGCAGCGAGCGGCCGTTGACCACCACCTCCTGCGCTCCCGGGTAGAGCCGCACGCGGGCGACGGATGTCTTGCGACGGCCTGTGCCGGCGAAGTACTGCTGCTGTGTCAACTCGCTGTCGCCTCCTGATGGTGCCGCTTGCCCTCGCCGGCGCGCACCTGCGCCTCGTGCGGGTGGTCGGCGCCGGCGTAGACCTTGAGGTGGCGGATCTGCGCCCTGCCGAGGCGCCCCTTGGGCAGCATGCCCCAGACGGCGGCGCGGATGACGCGGTCCGGGTGGCGGGCCAGCTGCTCGTCCAGGCGCACTTCTTTGAGGCCGCCCAAGTAGCCCGTGTGGTGCCGGTACAGCTTCTGCGTCACCTTCTGGCCGGTGAGCTTCACCTTCGCCGCGTTGGTGACGATGACGAAGTCGCCCATGTCGAGGTGGGGCGTGAAGGTGGGCTTGTCCTTGCCGCGCAGGGCGACGGCGACCTGGGTCGCCAAACGGCCGAGGGGCTGGCCCTCTGCGTCGAAGACGCGCCAGCGCTTGTCGATCTGCTTCGCGCTCAGCGTGTAGGTTTTCACAAGGTTTAATCCTACCAGACTCACAGCTACGGCTCCACCCCCTTCGGCTTCGCAGCGCTCGCGCGCTGCTCCGCATCAGTAGGCGGAGAGATGGGGGACACCCCCAAACCCTCCGAGGGGTTGCACCCCTCTGCAGGCCCCGCTTCTCGCCGCCCGACACCCGAAGGCGCTTCCTGAGCGAACAAGTCCCAGGTGTATTCCACGCGTATCAGGTAGAGGCCCTGCGCCGGCGCCGCCGGGCCGGCCGAGGCGGGCGGGCCCGCAAGCAACGCCGCGTACTCCTCGACGCTGCGCCGGCCGGCGCCGACCTCCACCAGCGCGCCGACTATGCGCCGTACTTGATGCGGCAGGAAGGCGTCAGCCACGAGGTCGCAGACGATGGCGTTGCCCTCGCGCCGGACATCGAAGCAGAGGAGCTCTCGCACCGTGCCGGCGCCGGCGCGCTCCAGCGGCCCGGCGAAGGCGGCGAAGTCGCGCCGGCCGAGGACGCTGCGCGCCGCCCGCGCCATCGCCTCGGCGTCAAGCGGCGTGGCGACGTGCCAGACGCGCTCGCGGTCGAGGGCGGGTCGCACGGCCGCGTTGTCGATGACGTAGCGGTAGTGCCTGCGCCAGGCGTGCCGGCGCACGTCGAAGTCGACAGGCGCCTCGACGACGGCGCGGACGACGACGTCCGCCGGCAGCCAGGCGTTGAGGGCGCGGCAGAGCGTCTCCGCGTCCAGACGCGTCCTGCTCACGAACGAGGCGACCTGGCCGCGGGCGTGGACGCCGGCGTCTGTCCGGCCGGCGAACGCGGCGCGCGAGCGCTCTTCCGTCGCCTTCTCGATGGCGTCTTCGAGGACTGCCTGCACCGTCAGGGCGTTCGCCTGCAGCTGCGAGCCGGCGTAGCGGCCGCCGTCATACTCGAGGAGCAGGGCGAAGCGCCGGGCGTCAAGCGCCTGATTCGCGTCACCGGTCATGAGCTCTTACTGGATCAGCTCGATCTGGACGATCGGGGCGCCATCGCCGTTGCGCGGGCCCAGGCGGACGAGGCGCGTGTAGCCGCCGGGCCGGTCGGCATAGCGCGGCCCCAGCTCGTCGAACACCTTGCGCGCCACGTCCTTGTCGTAGACGTAGCCCAGGACGCGCCGCCGCGCCGGCAGCGTGCCGCTCTTGCCGAGCGTGATCATCTTCTCCGCCAGGCCGCGGATCGCCTTCGCCTTCGCCTCAGTCGTGCGCAGCTGCTCGTAGCGCAGCAGGTCGGTGACCAGGCCGCGGAAGAGCGCCAGGCGCTGGTCCGTCGGCCGGTCGAACTTGCGGCTCAGGACGCGGTGCCTCACTTGCTCTCCTCTTCGTCCTCAGCCGGCCGCCGCAGCAGCTCGTCCTTGCCGGACTCCTTCAGCGCTTCCAGGAGCGCCTTGGCGACGGGGCCCAGCTCTTCGTCCTCGGGAGCGGCGGCGGCGACGGTTCGCGAAGGCTTGCCGCCATCGCCCGGCCGCGAAGGCAGGCCCTCGCCCAGCGGGCCGCCCTCCTCGCCCCCGTCCGGCGGCAGGAAGCCCATGCTTACCAGCTTCTCCTTCAGCTCGTCGTAGGACTTGCGGCCGAAGTTGCGCAGGGCGAGCAGTTCCTCCTCGCTCTTCTCCAGGACGGCGCCGACGGTCATCAGACCGCTGCGCTTGAGGCAGTTGTAGGCACGCACCGAGAGGTTCAGCTCCTCGATCGGCGTGTTGTAGCGGTCCGGCGCCAGTGCCGCGCCGGAGCCGAGGCCGCGGCCGACCATCGTCGGCTCGGGCCGGCCGAGGCGGGAGAAGACGGCGAACTGCTCGGCCAGGACCTCGGCGGCGTTGCTCACGGCGTCAGTGGGGCTGATGCTGCCGTCCGTCCACACCTCGAGGATGAGGCGGTCGTAGTTGGTCACCTGGCCGACGCGCGTGTGCTCGATGCGGTAGTTGACGCGACGCACGGGCGTGAAGATGGCGTCCACCGGTATAACGCCGATGGCCAGGCCATCGCTCGTGCCGGCGGGCACGTAGCCGCGGCCCTGCTCGACGTTGAACTCGATGGACAAGCGCGCTTCCGGCGAATCGAGCGTCGCCAGGTGAAGCTCCGGGTTGACGATCTCGTAGTCGGCCGTCTGCTGGATCTGGCCGGCGGTGACCTCGCCTTCGCCGGAGGCGTCGAGGAACATCTTGCCGGGCCGGTCCGTCAGGGAGCGAATGCGTATGTCCTTAACGTTGAGAAGGAACTCGACGACGTCCTCTTTCATATGGGGGAGGGTCGTAAACTCGTGCTCGACTCCCTCGATGCGGACGGCGGTGATCGCCGTGCCGGGCAGGGCGCTGAGCAGCGTCCGTCGCAGGGCGTTGCCGATGGTGATACCAAAGCCCGCCTCCAGCGGCTCGGCGACGATCCGGCCGAAGGTTTCGTCCGTCTCCTCTTCGAGGGTCAGCTGCGGCCGCTGTTCATCGTTGTAAGCCAGCGTCGTCACCAGATAGCACCTCCTGAGCAGAGCCCGGTCACTGCCCGAACGGACCGGCGGGGGAAGCCTGCTCGTTTACGTCTCGTTCTCCCAGAGACGAGACCTCCAGCCTAGCGCGAGTAGTACTCCACGATCACGTTGGGGTCGAAGAACGCTTGGGCGTGCTCCAGGGTCGGCTCCGCGATCATCCGGCCGCGCAGCGCCGCGATGTCCAGGGAGAGCCAGACGGGGGCCTGCTTCGACTTGATCGTCTCCTGGACGGTCTTCGCGTACTCCGTCTTGGCGCCGCGGGGCGAGAAGCCTACCTGGTCGCCCACCTTCACCTGCGCCGACGGAACGTCCGTCTTGCGCTCGTTGAGGCTGATGTGGCCGTGGCGGACGATCTGGCGCGCCTGCTTGCGCGAGTCGGCGAAGCCCAGGCGGTAGACGACGTTGTCCAGCCGCGACTCCAGCGCCCGCACCAGCGCCTCGCCCGTGACGCCGGTCTTGCGCAGCGCCTCGTCGTAGTAGCCGCGGAACTGGCGCTCCAGCAGGCCGTAGAAGACGCGCGCCCGCTGCTTCTCGCGCAGCTGCAGGCCGCGGTCGGAGACCTTGCGGCGGCGCTGGGAGCCGCCGCCGGGCGGCGTCGGCCGCTTGGTGAAGGCACACCTGGGGCCGAAGCAGCGATCGCCCTTTAGGTAGAGCTTCTCGCCGTAGCGACGGCACAGTCGACAGACGGGACCTGTGTAGCGAGCCATTCCTCGGTATCTGCTCCTAGACTCGACGCCGCTTCGGCGCGCGGCAGCCGTTGTGCGGGATGGGCGTAACGTCGCGGATGCTGAGGACGTTCAGCCCGCTGGCCTGCAAGGCGCGGATCGCCGCCTCGCGGCCGCTGCCCGGGCCCTTGACGAACACCTCGACCTGGCGCAGGCCGTGCTCCATGGCGCGCCGGGCGGCGCCCTCCGCCGCCATCTGCGCCGCGAAGGGCGTGCTCTTGCGCGAACCCTTGAAGTTCGCCGTGCCGGCGCTGCCCCAGCTCAGAACGTTCCCGTTCGGGTCGGTCAGCGTGATCATCGTGTTGTTGAACGTCGACTTGATGTAGGCGCAACCGCGCGGGACCGACTTCCGCTCCCGCTTGCGCGTCCGCTGACCTCGCCTCTGGACCATCCTCTACTCGTCCTTTCTACCTTCCGGGGCCATCCACACGAGCGGAGCGGGGGCAAGCCGACATACCGGACGCAGCGCCTTGCTCCCCGCGAGATTCTTCGTCGCGCAGCCTGTCCTGAGCAAAGTCGAAGGGCTCCTCAGAATGACTGACGTCACTTCTTTGCCGCTGTCTTGCGCTTGCCGGCGACGGTGCGGCGGGCGCCGCGCTTGGTGCGCGCGTTCGTCTTCGTCCGCTGGCCGCGTACCGGCAGGCCGCGGCGATGGCGCACGCCGCGATAGCAGTTGATCTCGATCAGCCGCTGGATGTTCTGGCGCACCTCGCGGCGCAGGTCACCTTCCACCGTGAACTCGCGGTCGATGAGCTCGCGGATTCGTGTGACCTCAGCGTCCGTCAGGTCGCGCGTCTTCGTGCCCGGCTCGATGCCCGTCGTGGCGCAGATCCGCTGCGCGCTCGTGGTCCCGATGCCAAAGATGTAGCGCAGCGAGACATCGACGCGCTTTTCGTTGGGTATGTCAACGCCGGCGATTCGTGCCATGACTGCTCCTAGCCTTGCCTCTGCTTGTGGCGCTTGTTCTCGCAGATGACGCGCACAACGCCGCGACGGCGGATGACCTTGCACTTCTCACAGCGCGGCTTGACAGACGCTTGTACCTTCATCTCGTTCCCTTGTCGCGGCTCAGCGGAGCCTGTAGGTGATCCGGCCCCGGGTCAAGTCGTAGGGAGAGAGCTCCACCAAGACGCGGTCTCCCGGCGTGATGCGGATGTAGTTGATGCGCATCTTGCCGGAGAGATGCGCGAGGACCTTGTGCCCGTTCGCCAACTCCACCTTGAACATGGCGTTGGGCAGCGGGTCTTTCACCACCCCTTCAACCTCGATTGTCTCCTTTTTCGGCATACAGTCGCCCGCGGCGACAGCCAGCTCCCTTCCGGACGTTGATAGACGTTTCCCTCTATTGTAGCTGCAAGCCATAAGGCTTGAGCAAGGCCCCCCTGATCAGGGCAACGTCAGCACCTCCGCCTCTCCGTCCGTGATGGCGATCGTGTGCTCGAAGTGGGCGCAGAGGCTGCCGTCCAGCGTGCTCACCGTCCAGCCGTCGGCGTGCCGCTGGGTATGCCAGTCGCCCACCGTCACCATCGGCTCCAGCGCGATGACCATGCCTTTGCGCAGGACGGGCCCCCTCTCCGGCGGTCCGTAGTTCGGCACCTGCGGCGGCTCGTGCATCTGGCGGCCGACGCCGTGGCCGACGTACTCGCGCACGACGCCGAAGCCCTGGCCCTCGATGTACTCGCCGATCGCGCTGGAGACGACGCCCAGGCGCGCCCCGGTGCGAGCGGCGCGGATGCCCTGCCAGAGCGCCTCGCGCGTCACGTCGATAAGGCGCTGCGCCGTGGGCGAGACCTCGCCGACGCCGAACGTGACGGCCGTATCGCCGACGAAGCCCTTGAAGGTCGCCCCCAGGTCGATGCTGACGATGTCGCCCTCGCGGATCACGCGGTCGTCCGGGATGCCGTGCACCAGCTCCTCGTTGATCGAGATGCAGACCGTCGCCGGGTAGCCGTGGTAGCCGAGAAAGGTGGGGACGACGCCGCGCTTGGCGTACTCCCGGCGCACGATCTTGTCCAGGTCCTTCTCGACGACACCGGCCTTCGTCGCCTCGACCAGCATCTGCAGCACCTCGGCGGCGATGCGGCCGGCGTCGCGCATGATCCCGATCTCCTCGTCCGACTTGATCGTGATCACTTCGGGCCGTTCTCCGTACCGTGCACGGCGCGCAGCAGCGCCTCGGTCACCTTTTCGACCGGCTGCAGGCCATTGACGTCGATGAGCTTGCCCCCGTCGCGATAGTGGGCCAGGAGCGCCGCTGGCGGCTTCTGGCGCTCCAGGCGGGCGCGCACCGTCTCCGGCTTGTCGTCGTCGCGCTGGTAAAGCTCGCCGCCGCACCGGTCGCACTTGCCGGCGACGCGCGGCGGGCTGGACGCCTCCTGATAGATGGCGCCGCAGCCGCGACAGAGCCAGCGTCCGCCGAGGCGGCGCACGAGCTCGTCGTCCGGCGCCGTGATGTTGAGGGCGAGGTCGATGGCCTTGCTAGCCTTCGCCAGGGCCTCGTCCAGGGCGACAGCCTGCGCCAGGTTGCGCGGGAAGCCGTCCAGCACGAAGCCGGCGGCGGCGTCCGCGCCGCCGATGCGCTCGACGAGCATGCGGATGACCAGCTCGTCCGGGACCAGGGCGCCCTCGTCCATGTACTTCTTCGCCGTGCGGCCCAGCACCGTACCGGCGGCGCCGGCTTCGCGCAGCATGTCGCCGGTGGAGACGTGCAGCCAGCCCTTGCGCTCGGCGAGGATGTTGGCCTGCGTGCCCTTGCCTGTGCCCGGCGCGCCCAGGAGGATCAGGTGCAAGAAGCGTCCCTCCGCCGAGCAGGGGGTACAGGGGGCAGCGCCCCCTGACGGGGGGACTGGGGGGTGTCCCCCCAGAATCCAGTGTCTTCCCTCACCTGATGAACCCGGAGTAGTTGCGCATCAGCAGCTGCGCCTCCAGCTGCTTCATCGTGTCCAGGACGACGCCGCTGACGATGAGCAGGCCGGTGCCGCTGATCGTCAGCGCTTGCACGCCGGTAAGTGTCGTCGCGAAGTAGGGCATGACGGCGATGACGCCCAGGAAGATGGCGCCGGCGGCCGTGATCCGGAAGAGCACGCGCGTCAAGTAGTCGTGCGTCGGGCGGCCGGGACGGATGCCCGGTATGAAGCCGCCCTGCTTCTGCAGGTTCTCCGCCAGGTTCTGCTGCGTGTACGTGACGATGGTGTAGAAATACGTGAATCCCATGACGAAGAAGAAGACGACGAGGTAATAGGGCACGTTCTGCTGCCCGAAGACGCTCTGCAGCGCGCTGCCAACGTTGTGCCAGAGGTTGCTGCCGGACGTCACCAGCGTCTCGCCGATGAAGGATGGGAACAGCATGATCGAGTAGGCGAAGATGATCGGGATCATGCCAGCGGAGAGCACGCGCAGCGGCACGTGCGTCGAGCCCTGCTGGCGGTACTGGCGGCCGCCGCGGAACTGCGTCCGCGAGTACTGCACCGGCACGCGGCGCTGCGCCTCCTGGAAGAAGACGATGGAAGCCACGGCGATGAGGACGATTATCGCGAGCAGCAGGATGCCGAAGTAGGAGACGCTCGAGTCGAAGATTTGCGGCAGCAGGGACGGGATGCCGGCGACGATGCCGCCGAAGATGATGAGCGAGATGCCGTTGCCGATGCCCTTCTCCGTGATCAGCTCGCCGAGCCAGACCAGGAACATCGTCCCGGCCGCCATGGAGATAACGGCGGCGAGCGTCGGCAGCGCGTTCGGCCCCGTCAGGCCGATGTTGGTCACCGCGCCCGCCTGCTGCAGGATGAGCAGCTGGCTGTAGCCCTGGACGATCGACATCGGCACCGCCATCCAGTGCGTGTAGAGCTGGATCTTGTTGCGGCCCGCCTCACCCTCGCGCGACAGGGCCTGCAGGTTAGGGAAGAGCGGCGTGACGATCTGCATGATGATCTGAGCCGTGATGTAGGGGTAGACGCCCAGCGCCGCCACGCTGAGCCGGCGCAGGGCGCCGCCGCTGAAGATGTTCAGCGTGTTCAGGAAGGCGCCCGTGCTCGTATCGCCCTCGAAGGCCTGGCGCAGCAGGTCCGGGTTGACGCCGGGAATGGGCACGTGGGCGACGAAGCGGAAGACGACCAGCATGGCGAAGACGAAGGCGAGCTTCGCCCGCACGTCCGGCTGCGCCCACGCGTCGAGCATCGCCTGAAGGAGACGCGGCCGCTGCGGCTGCGTTGCTCTCGCCGCCAGCGCCATGCCTAGCCCTCCTCCTCGCCTGCCGCCGCTGGCGGCGCTGGCTCTGCTCCAGCCGGCGCTTCCGCCTTCGCCCGAGCCCGGCGCGCCCGCGGCTGCGGCGCCTCGACCGGCGTCTGCACCTCGGCGACGGGCGGCTCCGGCTCGACGGCCGCCTCCGGCAGCGCCGCCTCCTTCTCCGGTCGAGGGCGCAGCTCGACGACGCTGCCGCCCGCGGCCTCGATCTTCGCGCGCGCGCTGGCCGAGAAGCGATCCGCCTCGACGGTGAGGGCGACGGCGAGCTCGCCGTCGCCGAGGATTTTCACCGGCAGCCGCGCCGACTTGATGACGCCGGCGGCGCGCAGGCTCGCCGGCGTGAGCGTGGCCCCGGCGCCGAAGGCCGCCAGCTGGCCGACGTTGATCGCCTCGTACTCGACGCGGAAGCGGTTGGTGAAGCCCCGCTTGCGCGAGAGGGCGCGGATGAGCGGGTTCTGGCCGCCCTCGAAGCCGGGGCGCAGGTCCCGCCCGGAGCGTGACTTCTGCCCCTTCATGCCGCGGCCGGCGTAGGTGCCGTGGCCGCTGGCGTTGCCGCGGCCGACGCGCTTCTTCTTGTGCACGGAGCCGGGGACAGGCGGCAGCTCGTTCTGGCGCACTAGCCCTCGCCCTCCTCTTCCACCGTGACGAGATGGCGCACCTTGTGGATCATCCCTCGCACCGTGCGGTTGTCCTCCACGAGGACGGTCTGGCGCAGGCGGCGCAGGCCCAGGGAGCGCACCGTCAGCTGCTGGTCCTGCTTTTGGCTGATGGGGCTCTTCTTCAGCGTGACCCTGAGACGCGCCATCAGCCCCGCTCCTCACACTGAAACGAGGACGAAAGACTTGGGGGACACCCCCACACCCCCGGCAGCGCCTGCACCGGGCTCTTCTTCAGCGTGACCCTGAGACGCGCCATCTAGCTCTCCGCCTTGCCGGCTGCCGCCAGTCGTCGCGCCCGCTCCTGGCGCGGGTCCTTGAGCCCCAGCAGGCCGTCGATCGTCGCCTGGACGACGTTCATGATGTTGGCGCTGCCGAGCGACTTGGTGAGGATATCCTTGACGCCCGCCATCTCCATGACGGCCCGAACGCCGCCGCCGGCGATGAGGCCGGTGCCGGGCGCCGCCGGCTTCATCAGCACCTCCGCCGCCTTGAACTTCGCGTGCACCACGTGCGGGATCGTCGAGCCGTGCATGGGCACGCGCACCAGGTTCTTGCGCGCGATGTTGGCGCCCTTGCGGATCGCCTCCGGCACCTCCTTCGCCCTGCCCATGCCGGCGCCGACGTGGCCCTGGCGGTCGCCGACGACGACGACGGCCGTGAAGCTGAAGCGCCGGCCGCCCTTGACGACCTTCGCCACGCGGTTGATGAAGACGACCTTCTCCTGGAGCTCCAGCCCCGTCGCGTCGACGCGCTGCGCTGCTGTCGTTACCATGAACTACGTCCTCGCCCTGCGGGCTTCGCATCCCTTTGGTCTGCTCCGCCCTCACTGGGGTTATAGGGAATGGGGGGACACCCCCCAAACCCCCCGGCGGAGGTGCTGCGCCCTCTGCACTGCCGCCTAAGTCTTAACTCGTTCTGTGTCATAGTTTGCCCGCTGCCAGGTTGCCCATTCGCACGTCAGAAGCTCAGCCCGCCGGTGCGCGCCGCTTCCGCGAGCGCCTTGATGCGGCCGTGGAAGGGGTAGCCGCCCCGGTCGAAGACGACCTGCGAGACGCCCCTCGCCTTCGCCCGCTCGGCGACGAGGGCGCCGACCAGCGTGGCAACGTCCGACTTCTTCTTGCCGGCCGCCTTGTCGCGCACCGCCGCCTCGGTGTCCGACGCGGCGGCGAGAGTCTGGCGCCCCACGTCGTCGATAACCTGCGCGTAGATGTGCGTCAGGCTGCGAAAAACGCAGAGGCGCGGCTTCTCCATCGTACCGCTCACGCGCTTGCGCACGCGGGCGTGGCGGCGGACGCGGGCGGCGCGCGGCGTCGCTGTCTTCTTCATAGTCTCGTGGCCTGTCTGTTGAATGGAATCTTACGCACTCCTAGACGTCTTTAGTCCGGCGGCAGCCCACTGCCGTCGCGCTAGCGACCCTTGCCTGACTTGCCCGCCTTGCGACGGACGTACTCGCCCTGATAGCGGATGCCCTTGCCCAGGTAAGGCTCCGGCGGGCGCAGCTTGCGGATGTCGGCCGCGACCTGGCCCACCAGCTCCTTGTCGATGCCCTCGACGTGGATGCGCGGCCCCTCGACGCTGAAGCTGATGCCCGGCGGCGGCTTCACCTCCACCGGGTGCGAGAAGCCGAGAGCCAGCACGAGCGTCGGGCCCTGAATCTGGGCGCGATAGCCGACGCCGACGAGCTCCAGCGTCTTGCGAAAGCCGTCCGCGACGCCGGTGACCATATTCGCCAGAAGGGCGCGCGTCAGGCCGTGCATCGCCCGGTGGCGCTGGTCGTCGCTCGGCCGCGTGACCAGAAGGCGTCCCTCCTCCACGTGCAGGGTCATCTCCGGCACCACCTCGCGCGAGAGCGACCCCTTGGGGCCGCTGACGCTGACGCGGCTGCCCTCGATCTCCACCTTGACGGAGGCGGGGAGGGTTATGGGCTGCCTACCGATTCTCGACACGGCTCACCAGACGTAGCAGAGGACTTCGCCGCCGATGCTCTTCTGGCGGGCGTGCTGGCCGGTCATGACGCCCTCCGGCGTCGAGAGGATGGCAACGCCGAGGCCGCCCAGGACGCGTGGTATCTCCCGCTTCTGCACGTAGACGCGCAGCCCCGGCTTGCTCACGCGGCGGATGCCGGAGAGGACGGGCTCCTTGCGGCCCGTGTAGCTCAGGTCGAGCTTGAGCATCGGGTGCGCGCTCTCCGCCTCCACCAGGTAGTCGCGGATGAAGCCCTCTTCCTTCAGCACCTTGGCGATGGCTACCTTGATCTTGGAGGAGGGCATGACGACGCGCTCGTGCCGGGCAGAGACCGCGTTGCGGATCCGGGTCAGCATGTCGGCGATGGGGTCTGTGACGGCCACGACGACGCCTCCTCTACCAACTCGACTTCGTTACGCCGGGGATCTGCCCCTCCAGCGCCAGGTGGCGGAAGCAGATGCGACATAGCGCGAAGGTGCGCATGTAGCCACGCGGCCGGCCGCACAGCTTGCAGCGGTTGCGCTTGCGCACCGCGAACTTCGGCGGCCGGCTGGCCTTGACGATCATCGATACCTTTGCCATCTCTCCCCCTAGCGCGAGCTGGGACTAGCTCCTCCCTGCAAGGCTGCGCAGCGCTCTCGCGCTGCTCCGCCTCGAGAAGTGGTTCTGTGAGAGGACACCCCTCACACTCTCCGGCAGAGGGGCTGCGCCCTCCGCACTCCCGCTCCCGGCGCCTTCAAACTCCTTAGCTCTCAGGTCAGACACGCTCGCTCCTGGCGAAAGGCATGCCCAGCAGCTCCAGAAGGCGCTTGCCCTCCTCGTCGCTGCCGGCCGTTGTGATTATGTTAATCTGCATGCCGCGGATGCGGTCGATCTTGTCGTAGTCGATCTCGGGGAAGATCAGCTGCTCGCGCACGCCCAGGCTGTAGTTGCCGCGGCCGTCGAAGGCCTTGGCGGAGCAGCCGCGGAAGTCGCGGATACGCGGCAGCGCCGCGTTCACCAGCCGGTCGTAGAACTCGTACATGCGACGGCCGCGCAGCGTCACCATGGCGCCGATCGGCATGCCCTCGCGCAAGCGGAAGTTCGCGATCGACTTCTTGGCGCGCGTGATCACCGCCTTCTGGCCCGTGATCGTCGCCAGGTCGGCCGAGGCGGAGTCGAGGGCGCGGGCGTTCTCCCGCGCCTCGCCCAGGCCGATGTTGAGGACGATCTTCTGCAGGCGCGGCACCTCCATCGGGTTCTTGTAGCTGAACTCGCGCGTCAGGGCGGGCACCGCCTGCTCGCGGTACAACTCCTCGACGCGGCTCGCGACGGCGTTAGTCAACGTCGGCTCCACAGCGCTTGCAGACGCGCACCTTGGCGCCGTCCGGGCGCACTCGCACGCCCGTGCGTGCCGCCTTGCCGCACTCCTTGCAGACGAGCATGACGTTGGAGACGTGCAGGGGCGCCTCTCGCGTGACGATGCCGCCCGGCGCCGGCACGCCGGCCTGCTGCGTCGGCCGCTGGTGCTTCTTGATCAGGTTGATCCCCTCGACGACGACGCGGGTGTTCTTCGGCAGCACCTGGCGCACGACGCCCGTCTTGCCGCGGTCCTTGCCGCTGATCACCAGCACCGTATCGTTGCGCCTCACCTTGTTCACGGCTAGATGACCTCCGGCGCCAGCGAGATGATCTTCATGAAGTTGCGCTCGCGCAGCTCGCGCGCCACCGGCCCGAAGATGCGCGTGCCGCGCGGGTTCTGCTTGTCGGAGAGGATGACGGCGGCGTTGTCGTCGAAGCGGATGTAAGAGCCGTCCGGCCGGCCGTAGGCCTTCGCCGTCCGCACGACGACGGCGCGCACGACCTCGCCCTTCTTCACGGCCGCCGCCGGCTGCGCCTGCTTCACAGAGGCGACGATGACGTCGCCGACGCCGGCGTAGCGCCGCCCCGTGCCGCCGATGACCTGGATGCACATGATCACGCGCGCGCCGGAGTTGTCCGCAACCTTGAGGCGGCTGTACTTCTGGATCACTCGCCGTCCTCCTGGGTCGCGCCTTCCTCGTCAGACGCGGCGGGCTCGCTCACGGCCTCCGGCTCGGCGGCGGGCGCCTCGGCGGCTGGCTCGCTCACGGCCTCCGGCTCGGCGGCGGGCGCCTCGGCGGCTGGCGGCGCTGCTGCCTCCGGCTCGGCGGCGGGCGCCTCCGGCGCGGCGAGAAGCTCCTCCGGCACGCCGATCTCGCGCGGCGCCACCTCGGCGACGTTGCCGCGGGTCAGCGTCTCGGCGATGCGCCAGCGCTTCTCCTTGGAGAGCGGCCGCGTCTCGACGATGCGCACGACGTCGCCCAGGTTGGCGGCGTTTTGGGGGTCGTGCGCCTTGTAGCGCGCCGTCGAGCGGACGATCTTGCGGTAGAGGGGGTGCGGCTTTCGCCGCTCGACCGCCACCACGGCGGTCTTGTCCATCTTGGTGCTGACGACGACGCCGACCATGCTCTTGCGCCTGCTTGTCTCGTTCACCGGCTCCCTCCGGCCGCGGCCAGCTCCCGCTGCCGCTGCAGCGTCTTGATCCGGGCGATGCGACGCCTCGTCTTGCCCACCTCTTTGACGTTCTGCAGCTGGCGCGTCGCCACCTGCAGCCGCAGCGTGAACATCTGCCGGTAAGCCTCGTCCAGCTCGTGGGTGAGGCGCACGTCGTCCAGCGATCCCAGCTCGGCAAAGGGATGGTTGCTCTTCTTCGCCATCAGACGACCTCGCGCAGCCTCTCGACGATTTGGGTGGAGCAGGGCAGCTTGTGGGAGGCGAGGCGCATCGCCTCGCGCGCCACCTCGTCGCGCACGCCGGCGATCTCGAAAAGCATGCGGCCCGGCCGGACGACGGCTACCCAGCGGTCGACGGGCCCCTTGCCGCTGCCCATGCGCACCTCGGCCGGCTTCTTGGTCGCGGGCTTGTCCGGGAAGATGCGGATCCAGACCTTGCCGCCGCGGCGCAGGTGGTGGGTGATAGCGCGCCGCGCCGCCTCGATCTGGCGAGCGTCCACCCAGGCGGCGGAGGTCGCCTGCAGGCCCATCTCGCCGAACGAGACCTCGTTGCCGGCGTTGGCCATGCCGCGGCGGTGGCCGCGGTGGTGCTTGCGGAACTTGACGCGCTTGGGCTGCAGCACGGCGACTAGGCCTCTCCCTCGCTTGCCGGGGCGGGCTGCGGCGCAGGTGGGGCTGGGGCAGCCGGCGCCGGCGGCGCCTCGGCCTCGGGCGCTGTCTCGCGCCGCTGCGGCAGCTCCGGCAGCACGTCACCGCGGTAGATCCAGGCCTTGACGCCGATACGGCCGAAGGTCGTGCGCGCCTCCGCCTGGCCGAAGTCGACGTCGGCGCGCAGAGTGTGCAGCGGCACGCGGCCTTCCTTCTCCGTCTCGCGCCGCGACATCTCGGAGCCGCCCAGCCGGCCGGCGACCTGGACCTTCACGCCGCGGGCGCCGCGCTGCATGGTGCGCGTCACGGCCTGCTTCATCGCCCGCCGGAAGGCGACGCGCCGTTCCAGCTGGTCGGCGACGCTGCGCGCGACCAGGTACGCGTCCAGCTCGGGCTGGCGGATCTCGATGATGTTGACGCGTACGCGCCGGCCGCTCATCTTCTCCAGCTCGTTGCGCAGCTCGTCCACCTTCTGGCCGCCGCGGCCGATAACGATGCCCGGCTTCGCTGTGTGGATCGTGACCAGCACCTGGTTGGCGTTGCGCTCCAACTCGACGCGGGAAATGGCGGCGTCCGAGAGCTTGCCGAGGATCCGCTTGCGGATGCTGAGGTCCTCGTGCAGCAGCGAGGTGTAGGTCTTGCGGCCGGCGTACCACTTGCTCTGCCAGGGATAGAGGATCCCCAGGCGGAAGCCGATGGGGTGGACTTTGTGACCCATCTTTAGCCCCTATCCTCCACGATGATCGTTATGTGGCTGAAGCGCCGCACCCAGGGCTTGATGCGGCCACGCGGCCCGGGGCGAAAGCGCTTCAGGCGCGTGCCCTCGTCGGCGAAGGCGGCCTTGACCCGCAGCTCGTCCGGCGCCAGCTGGTAGTTGTTCTCCGCGTTGGCCGCCGCCGATTTGAGGATCTTCTCGACGCGGCGGGCGACGGGCATGGGCAGGTTGCGCAGGATCGCCGTCGCCTCGTCGATGCTGCGGCCCTTGAGCGGCTGCAGGAGCAGCCTCACCTTGCGCGGCGAGACGCGGACGTTCTTGCCCCGGGAATGAACCTCCACCTATCGCCTCCGCACCTGCGTCGTTCTCTCGGAGCGGCCGCCGTGGCTGCGGAAGGTGCGCGTCAGGGCGAACTCACCCAGGCGGTGGCCGACCATGTTCTCGGTGATGAAGATGGGCACGTGGCGGCGGCCGTCGTGCACGGCGATGTTCAGGCCCACCATCTCCGGCATGATCGTGGAGGCGCGCGACCAGGTGCGGATTACGGTGCGCGCGCCGGCGCGCTGCACCGTCTGCACCTTCTTCAGCAGCTTTTCGTCCACGTAGGGCCCCTTCTTCGTCGAGCGCGACACTAGGCCCCTCCCCCGAGTACCCCGCCCCCGGACGGGCAAACGGGCAAACGGGCAAAGGCTCTAGCGGCGCTTACCCCCTGTTCCATGTTCCTTGTTCCTTGTTCCTCCATCATGACTCGTGCCGCCGGCGGACGATGAGCCTGTCGCTGGGCTTCTTGCCGCGCGTGCGGTAGCCCAGAGTCGGCTTGCCCCAGGGCGTCTTCGGCCCTGGGTGGCCGATGGGCGCCTTGCCTTCGCCGCCGCCGTGCGGATGGTCGCGCGGCGTCATGGCGGAGCCGCGGACGTGCGGCCGGCGCCCCCGCCAGCGGGTGCGCCCCGCCTTGCCCAGCTTGACCAGCCCGTGCTCGGCGTTGCTCACCTGGCCCACCGTCGCCACGCAGTCCGCGGGCACGCGGCGCATCTCGCCGGAGGGCAGGCGCAGCAGGCAGTAGCGCTCCTCCTTCGCCATGAGCTGGGCGGAGGAGCCGGCGCTGCGCACGATCTGGCCGCCGCGACCGACGATGAGCTCGACGTTGTGCACGACGGTGCCGGCGGGCATGTTGCGCAGCGGCAGCGCGTTGCCGACGCGGATCTCGGCCTCAGGGCCCGCCACGACCACCGCGCCGACCTCGAGGCCGGCGGGCGCCAGGATGTAGCGCTTCTCGCCGTCGCGGTAGTGGACGAGGGCGAGGCGCGCCGTGCGGTTGGGGTCGTACTCGATAGCGGCGACGCGGCCGGGCACACCCGCCTTGTCGCGCTTGAAGTCGATGATACGCAGCTTCTGCGGCGAGCCGCCGCCGCGGTGACGCGACGTGACGACGCCGCGGTTGTTGCGGCCCGCTGTCTTCTTCTTCGACGCGGTGAGCGAGCGCTCCGGCTTCGAGCGCGTGATCTCGGCGAAGGTGTAGCCGCTGCCGCCGCGCCGGCCGGCCGAGGTTGCCTTGAACTGCTTTATCGGCACGGCCTCGCCTCCCCTCCCCGCCTCGGGCAAATGGGCGAATAGGCAAACAGGCAAAGCGAGGCGCCCTGCCTTTGCCCGTTTGCCAGTCTGCCCGTTTGCCAGCTCACTACACGCCCTCGAACAGCTCGATCTTGTCTGCCGGCGCCAGCGTCACTACGGCCTTCTTCCAGTCGTTACCGTAGGTCTCGCGCCTGCCCAACCGGCGGTTGCCGCGCTTCTTGCCCTTCATCACCAGCACGTTGACGCCCGTCACCGTCACGCTGAACGCCTTCTCCACGGCCGACTTGATCTGCGGCTTGTTGGCCCGCATATCGACCTCGAAGATGTACTTGTTGGCCAGAGAGAGCGCCGTGCTCTTCTCCGTGACCAGCGGCCGCAGGATGATGGCGTAGGGGTTCAGCCGCTTATCCACGACGCGTCCTCCGCGCTGGCGCCGGCGCCGCCTCGACTGCGACCTCCGGTATGGGCGCCAGGCGCTTCTTCGCCCGCTCGCCGCCCCAGAGCGCCTCGGCGCGGCGCACGGCCTCGACGGTCATGAGCACGCCGCGGTAGCTGAGCAGATCGGCGACGTTGAGGTAGTCGGCGGGCAGCGTCTTCGTCCCGGGCAGGTTGCGGGCGCCGAGCAGGAGATTTCGCTCCGGCGCGCCGGTGACGACGAGCGCCGAGCGCTCCATCTCGAAGCGACCGAGCAGCTCCACCACCGCTTTCGTCTTCGGCGCGTCGAGATCGAGGCCACGCACGACCTTCAGCTCGCCGTCGCCGACCTTGGTCGAGAGCGCGGAGCGGATGGCCAGGCGGCGCACCATCTTCGGCAGAGCCTGCTTGTAGGAGCGCGGCTTCGGCCCAAAGGCGACGCCGCCGCCGCGCCAGTGCGGCGCCCGCTTCGCGCCCTGGCGGGCGTGGCCGGTGCCCTTCTGGCGCCACATCTTGCGGGTCGAGCCCGTGACCTCGCCGCGCGTCTTCGTGTTGGCGCTGCCGGCGCGCCGGTTGGCCAGCTGCGCGAGCAGGGCCTGCCGCAGCGCCGCGGCGTGCGGCGGCAGGCCGAAGACGAGGTCGTCCGCCTCGATGCTGTCGACCTCCTGCGCCTGCGTGTCGTAGACGGTGAGCTTCATTGCCGGCCTACGCCTTCTTCCCCTTCTTCGCAATCCTGAGGAGGCCGCCGCTGCCGCCCGGCACGGCGCCTTCGAGGAAGAGGACGCCGCGCGCCGCGTCGCTTTCGAAGACGCGGAGGTTCTTCACCGTGACGCGCTCGTCGCCCATGTGGCCGGCCATGCGCAGCCCCTTGCGGACGCGGCCCGGCGTCGTGCCGGAGCCGATGGAGCCGGGGCTGCGCCCCTTGTCGGACTGGCCGTGCGTCTTGGGCCCGCCGTGGAAGTGGTGACGCTTGACGCCGCCGGCGAAGCCGCGGCCTTTCGACGTGCCGACGACGTCGACGAGGTCACCCTCCTCGAAGAGCTCGGCGCCGAGCTTCTGGCCGAGCTCGTAGGCGCTGGCGTCTTCGACGCGCACCTCGCGCAGGTAGCGGAAGTCGCCCAGGCGCTTCATGTGGCCGCGCAGGGCGTCGTTGACGTGCTTGCGGGCGCCGAAGCCGAGCTGGACAGCGTCGTAGCCGTCGCGGTCTTTCGTCTTGATCTGGACGACGACGCAGGGCCCGGCCTCGACCACGGTGACGCCGCGCGCCTCGCCGTTCGCGGCGAAGACCTGCGTCATCCCCAGCTTGCGTCCCAGTATCGCTTCCATCTCTACAGCTTGATCTCGATGTCGACGCCGGCGGGCAACTGCAGGCGCATGAGCGTGTCCACGGTGCGGGAGGACGGCTCGATGATGTCGATGAGGCGCTTGTGGGTGCGAATCTCGAACTGCTCGCGCGAGTCCTTGTCGACGAAGGGCGACTTGTTCACGGTGAACTTCTTGATCTCGGTGGGCAGCGGAATCGGCCCGGCGACGGACACGCCGGTGCGCTCCGCCGCCTCGACGATCTGCTCGGCAGACTGGTCGAGGATGCGGTGGTCGTACGCCTTCAGGCGGATCCTTATCTTCTGTCGCGGCATATCGATTCGTCCTGGTCAGACACCCAGTCTGGCTCCGCATCGTTGGCACGCTGCTTCGCCATTCTCAAAGAGAAGTGGGCTTGTGAGGGGGACACCCCTCATACTCCCCGCCAGGGGCTGCGCCCCTGGATCCTGCCTGTGTGTCTGGCTTCCTAGCTCCCTCCTAAGCCTTGTCCGATTGCCAGATTGCTCCTATGCCCTAATGCCCGTCCGCTAGTGCCGCACCTTGGGGCGCGCGCCAAGCTTCTCCGCCACCTGCGGCGGGACCTCCTGGTAGTGGTCGAACTCCATCGTGTGGCTGGCGCGGCCCTGCGTCAGGGAGCGCAAGTCCGTAGTGTACCCGAACGTCTCCGCTAGCGGCAGCTGCGCCCGGATGATCTGCAGCGAGCCGAACGCCTCGACGTCGAGGACGTGACCCCGGCGCGCCGTTATGTCTCCCAGCACCTCGCCGAAGAACTGCTCCGGCGTTCGCACCTCGATCTTCATGATCGGCTCCAGCAGGACGGGCTCGGCGTGCTCCATCGCCTTGCGCATGCCCTCGATGCCGGCCATGCGGAACGCCAGCTCCGACGAGTCGACCGGGTGGTAGGAGCCGTCGACGAGGCTGATCTTGACGTCGACCACGGGGTAGCCGCCGACGGGCCCCGTCTCCAGCGCGTCCTTGACGCCGCGCTCCGTCGGCCCGATGTACTCCTTCGGGACGGCGCCGCCGACGATCTTGTTCTCGAAGACGAGGCCGCCGCCGCGCGGCAAGGGCTCCACCTCCAGGAAGACGACGCCGTACTGGCCGCGGCCGCCCGTCTGGCGCACGAAGCGGCCCTCCGTCTTGACGGGGCGCGTAAGCGCCTCGCGGTAGGCGACCTGTGGCCGGCCGACGTTGGCGTTGACGCCGAACTCGCGCAGCATCCGGTCGACGATGACTTCCAGGTGCAGCTCGCCCATGCCGGAGATGAGCGTCTGGCCCGTCTCCTCCTCGAAGTGCGACTGGAAGGTCGGGTCCTCCTCCGCCAGCTTGCCCAGCGCCTCGCCCATCTTGTCCGAGTCGGCCTTCGACTTCGGCTCGATGGCGACGGAGATGACGGGCTCCGGGAAGCGGATCGCCTCCAGGACCAGCGGCTTCGACGGGTCGGACAGCGTATCGCCGGTCAGAGTGTTCTTGAGGCCGACGGCGGCGACGATATCGCCGGCGCCGACGGATTCGACCTCTTCCTGCTTGTTGGCGTGCATGCGCACCAGGCGGCCGAAGCGCTCCGACTTGTCGCGCGTCGTGTTTAGCACCGTCTTGCCGCTGGCCGCCGTGCCCGAGTAGACGCGCAGGTAGGCGAGGCGGCCGATGTAGGGGTCGCTGACGATCTTGAAGACAAGCGCCGCCAGGGGCTGACCATCCTCCGCGCGCCGCTCTGCCGGCTCGCCCGTCTTGGTGCTCATACCGCTGACCGGCGGCACGTCGATGGGCGACGGCAGGAAGTCGACGACGGCGTCCAGGAGAAGACGCACGCCCTTGTTGCGCAGGGCGGAGCCGCAGAGCACCGGCGTGATGGCGCCCTGCAGGGTGGCGCGGCGCAGCGCCTTCTTCAGCTCCGTCACGCTGACCGCGTGCCCCTCGATGTAGGAGATCATCAGCTGCTCGTCGATCTCGGCTATCTTCTCCAGCAGGCGGTCGCGGGCGCGGGCGAAGGCGTCCTGCATGCTCTCCGGGATGGGACGTTCCTCCGGCGAATCATCGCGCTCGCCGCTGAAGTAGACGGCCTTCTGCTCGATGAGGTCGATGACACCCTGGAAGCCGGCCTCGACGCCCCACGGTATCTGGATCGGTATCGGCCGCGCCTCCAGACGCTCGGCGATCATGTCGACGGTGCGCCAGAAGTCGGCGCCGGTGCGGTCCATCTTGTTGACGAAGCAGATGCGGGGCACGCTGTAGCGGTCGGCCTGACGCCAGACCGTCTCCGACTGGGGCTCGACGCCGGCGACGGCGTCGAAGACGACGACGCCGCCGTCGAGGACGCGCAGGCTGCGCTCAACCTCGACCGTGAAGTCGACGTGGCCCGGCGTGTCGATGATGTTGATCTGGTGGCTCTTCCAGTCGCAGGTGGTAGCGGCGGCGGTGATCGTGATGCCGCGCTCGCGCTCCTGGGCCATCCAGTCCATGACGGCGGTGCCCTCGTGCACCTCGCCGATCTTGTAAGTGCGGCCGGTGTAGTAGAGGACGCGCTCGGTTACGGTCGTCTTGCCGGCGTCGATGTGGGCGATGATGCCGATGTTGCGGAGGTTCTCGATCGAGGTCCGGCGGGGCATGGCGCTTACCAGCGGTAGTGGACGAAAGCGCGGTTCGCCTCGGCCATTCTGTGGGTATCTTCGCGGCGCTTGACGGTGGCGCCCTGGCCGCCCGCGGCGTCCAGCAGCTCGCCCGCCAGCTTCTCGGCCATGGAGCGGCCGCGACGGGCGCGGGCGGAGCGGACGAGCCAGCGCATCGCCAGGGAGGCGCGCCGCTCGGCGCGGATGTCGACCGGCACCTGGTAGGTGGCGCCGCCGACGCGGCGCGGCTTCACCTCGATGGCCGGCGTCGCGTTGCGCAGCGCCTGGTCGAAGATGTCCACCGCCGGCCGGTGCGCCTGCTCCTCCATACGCTCGAGGGCGCCGTAGACGATGCTCTCGGCGATGCTCTTGTTGCCGCCCTTCATCACCTTGTTGATGAACATCTGCAGGTTCTTGCTGTGGTACTTGCCGTCCGGCTCGATCTCGCGCCGCTCGGCCTTGCCGCGTCGCGCCATCGCTAGCCGCCCGCCTTCCTGGCGCCGTACTTGCTGCGACCGCGCTTGCGGTTGGCGACGCCGGAGGAGTCCAGCGCGCCGCGGACGATGTGGTAGCGCACGCCACCTAGGTCCTTGACGCGGCCGCCGCGGATGAGGACGACGGAGTGCTCCTGCAGGCTGTGGCCCTCGCCCGGGATGTAGGCCGTGACCTCCATCTGGTTCGTCAGGCGCACGCGCGCCACCTTGCGCAGCGCCGAGTTCGGCTTGCGGGGCGTGACCGTCTTCACCTGGATGCAGACGCCGCGCTTCTGCGGCGATCCCTTGGTCCAGGTCGTCGTGTTGCGCAGGGCGTTATAGCGCCAGCGCAGCGCGGGCGACTTCGTCTTGTTACGGCCCGCCTGGCGCGGCTTGCGCACGAGCTGGTTGATCGTCGGCACCCTATCGTTCCTTCAGCGGGAGCAGCTGAAGCCACTCCCCCTACAGCTTCGTCCGTCCGCCGGCCATGCGTAATGGCCGAAAGCCTTCATTCCTGAGCCAGCCGGCCTCTCCCGAAAAAGGAGTCCTTCCCGGCGGGGAAGGAGCGGCCGACCGTGGTCACTTTCAGGTCTTCCGACC
>DATBWN010000226.1:0-2827 GCA_036514755.1 Dehalococcoidia bacterium
GCTGCGTCGGCGAAGGCGTCAGGGCGGCTCGCGCTGGGCGTTGACGACCTGCTCGACCATGAACTCGAAGTAGGTGAGGGCTTCGGTCAGGCTGAAGCGGTCCTTCTCGTAAGAGAGGCTGGGCTTGCGGTCCTCGTCGAAGATGACGCGGATGCCGCCCTGGCCGGGCCAGAAGCCGCGGCGCATTGCCCGGCCAGGGCCGAAGCCAGCCGCGAGGCCGGCGGCGCCGCCGGAGGCCCCTCCCGAGCCGCCGCCGGGCCCGCCCGGCCCGCCGAAGCCGAAGCCAAACCCAAGGCCGGCGCCAGGCGGCGGGATGAGGTCCGGGCGCTGGTCCAGGAGGAGCAGGTAGGTCTCGGCGCACTTGCGCGAGGCCTTTGTGTAGTCGCCTTCATCGATGAGGCGCTCGGCCTCTTCCAGGGCGGCGCGGAAGATAGGGTCTTCGATGTCTGATGGCCTGGCCATCGCCTGGTGCGCCTAGATCGAGCTGTTGACCGGGAACTTGACGCCGTCCAGCTGCTGCTCGCGCCACCGCTGCTGCAAGTGGTGCCGCTCCTTGAACTCCGGCATCACCTGCTTCGCGAACGTCTCCAGCGACTCCATGATGTGCTCGTGCTTGCGGTCGCCGCACTGGAGGAAGAAGAGGACCGCGTCCATGTGCGCCTCCTCGTAGCGGCGGAGGTTCTCGCGGATGTAGGCCGGCGCGCCGATGAACAAGCCGCGGCGCCCGGCGCGGTAGAGGGTGCGGGCGCTCTCGTCCTCCGGCTCGGCGGCCGTCGCCTGCTCCTGGGCCTGCGCGGTCGCTGCCGTGTCGAAGCGGTTGCGGAACTCGCGGTAGACGTTGTCGCGGCCGTGCTTGACGGGCCCGTGCGTCCAGCCCAAGGCGAAGCCGAAGAACTGGGCGCCGGAGATGCCGCGGGCGATGGCCTCGTCGTCCGTATCGGCGCACATCATGTTGCCGACGGTGACGAGCGCCGGGTTCATGGCGGCGCCGATGGGCTGGCGGCAGCCGCGCACCAGCTCGTAGTAGCGGGAGACGCGCTCCTCCGCCTCCTCCGGCGTCTCGAAGCCGAAGCCGAGGGCGCCCATGCCCAGCCGGCCGGCGATCATCACCGTCTCGCGCCGAGAGGCGGCCACCCAGACGGGCGGGTGCGGCTTCTGCAGGGGCTTGGGGACAATGTTGCGCTCCGGCATGCTGAAGTGGACGCCCTGGTAGCCCGGATAAGGGACGGAGGTCATCATCCGCAGGCACTCACGCGTCGCCTCTTCCCAGGCCTCCTTCTTGTCCGCCTGACGCGTGTTGAAGCCGCCCAGCTCGGTCGGCGTGGCGCCTTCGCCGGTGCCGAACTCGACGCGGCCGTTGGAGACGAGGTCGAGGGTGGCGATGCGCTCGGCGACACGCACGGGGTGGTTCTGCAAGGGCGGCATCTGGACGATGCCGTGGCCGAGGCGGATGCTCTTCGTGCGCTGGGACATGGCGGCGAGCATCACCTCCGGCGCGGAGCAGTGGCAGTACTCCTCCAGGAAGTGGTGCTCGACGAGGAAGACGTAGTCGAAGCCGAGCTTGTCGGCGAACTCAGCCTGCTCGAGGGTCTCCTGGACGATGCGGAGCTCGTCGTCGTCGTTCCACTGGTCTTTGTCCAGGGGTCTTGGCAGCTGCAACTCGTAGAAAAGGCCGAACTTCATGCCAATGCCTCGATACGATCGCTCTGAGCAAGGGGAGCGCCTAACCGGCTGCAGCCGATTATAGGCGCTCCCCCAGAGGCGTCAAGGAAGCCGCGATGCAGCCGCCGGCTCAGCTCTCGATGCGGACGACGCCGCGCGAGCCGTCCACGGTGAGGGTCATGCCGTCCTTGATCACCGCTGTGCCGACGGCGGTGCCGACGACGCAGGGCAGGCGGTACTCGCGCGCGACGATGGCGCAGTGGCTGAGGATGCCTCCGGTGTCCGCGACGACGGCGCTGACGGTGGAGAAAAGGGGCGTCCAGGGCGGCAGGGTCATCTCGCAGACCATGATGTCGCCCGGGCTGAGCTTGCTCGCCTCGTCCAGGCTGCGCACCACTTTGGCCGGGCCGCGCACCGTACCGGGGGAAGCGGCGATACCGTTGATCACGGACGGATCGGCGCTCGGCTCGACGGGCAGGCCGAAGAAGCGGATGAGCACGTCCTCCACGGGGTCACCGCTGGGCGGTGCCGGCGCACCGATGTAGAGCGGCGGCACGACCTTCGCGAAGCGCTCCATCTCCGCCCGGCGCTGGGCCACCAGAGCCTTCTCGTCCTTGCCGGCGATGGCTTCACGAATCTCGGAGCGGCGCAGGAGGAAGACGTCCTCTGTAGCCGCGATGGACCCCTTGGCGGCGAGGCGGCGGCCGATCTCCAGCACCGGGTACCGTATGAGGATGTCGCCCATCTGGTCGATCCAGTGGTTGTGGTCCTCGACGATGGGTGTGAAGCTCTTCGCCGCGTCGTAAAGCTCGTTAAAGCGGGCGAGCTTCGCCGGGTCGCCGGCCAGCTTACGACGCGCCGCCGCTAGCAGCTCCTCGCGGCGCTTGACAGCGGCGTTGTACTGGACGTCCGGCCCGCCCTCATCGCCGATGCTGACGTAGCCCTGGATGGCACCGAGGGGTATGCGCGGGTCTTCGCGCCAGGACGGTCTGGTGAGCTCGTAGACGCTGTCCGCCCGCCAGCCAAAGTCTTCGAGGTAGGCGTTCAGCTCCTTGACGAAGTCGCGTCCAGCCTCGCTCTGGTTGAGCTTGCCAAGGAGCTCTTCTGCCTGGGTTGTCTCGAAGAGGCGACGCAGCTCAGGGTTAGACCGGACGGTGCGGCTGAG
>DATBWN010000227.1:0-2858 GCA_036514755.1 Dehalococcoidia bacterium
CGCGCCGTCTTGGCGACGCGGGCGAACAGCTCGAGCACGCCCTCGGGGCGGGTCGACTCCGCGCCGCCCACGGGCAGGTTGCCCGAGCCGCCGACCGGCACCGGCCCACGCGCGCCGACGACCGTTACCGTGCTCTCGTCCGGCGCGAACCCCTTCTCGACGTGCAGCGGCTCCCAGGGACTCTCCTCCTCGTTCTCGGCGATGCAGTAGCTGTACTTGCCGGGATGGCCCTGCACCGACATGTCGAAGACGCCAGGCGTCATGCCGAGGACGTTCAGGAGGATGAGCCGCATCGTCCGGCCGATGGTGGCGTTCGCCCGGTTGCCGGCGCCAAAGACGTTGACGCCGTAGTTCATGCTGATCTCGTTGCGTATCGGCCCGTTGACGATGAGCAGCTGACCCGAGCCGCCGGTACTGGCGATGCTGATGTAGAAGTAGTTGCGGTCGCCCAGGCCCCAGCGCTTGTCCGCCCAGCCTTCGAGGGCGGCGACGACGACGGGGAAGTACTCCGGGCGGCAGCCGGCCATGACGGCGTTGATCGCCGCCGCCTCTACGGTGCACTGCCGGTTCGTCTCGGAGACGGTGAGCAGCACCTCCTGGGCGTCGCGTCCGGCTCGCTGGACGAACTCCCGCACCGCCGCTTCCGTCGGCGGCACGATGGGCAGCCCGTCCGTCCAGCCGTTCGCGAAGTAGGCCTCGATGGCTTCGAGGGGGCCCGCGTTTTCAACGGTGGGTCGACTGACCATGCTCGTCCTTCCTCATGCTGATAGGGCGCCGAGCGGAGCCTGGGCGCGACTCCAGGGCTGGCCCTCGGCCGCGGCTTACGCTACAGGATGTCCCCGTTCCCGAGGGCGATAGCTAGAACCTGGGGCAGGGCCTGCCTGGCCCGCTCCTGCACTTGCTCACGGGACAGGTTCGACACCGGGTGGTCGATGAGGACGATGCGGTAGCTGCTGTACCCCTGTCGCTTCGCCATCGCCGCGCCGGTCTGGGCGAAGGGCTTCGTGCAGATGACGGCTGCCGGCGTCCCCCGCTTCTCGATTTGTGTCGCGTTGTGCACACTGCACGCGCTGCAGGACCCTCAATCGCCGACGGTGACGATGACGAAGTCGCAGCGGCCGGCGAGCTCGTCCAGTTGCTCGTCGCTGGAGATCCAGACGCCGCCCGCGACCTGAACGGGGCCGACGACCTCCTTGAGCGTGTACCGCTCCTGAAGGAGGGCCAGCATCTCCTCTCCCAGCTCTCTGGCGTTCTGCTTATGGTTGTGGAGCAGACCGACCGTGGCGTTGTTCAGGGTGGTCAGCCTCGGCGCCAGGCTGTTCGTCTGCTCGCGTTTCGTTCCCGTTGGGTCATAGGTAAGGATCGCCAACTCGGGTTCCTCCTCTGCTCGAAGGCGCTTGCCTGAGCGCGGCGCCAACGTAGCCCTCGCGCGTTCCATCCGTCAAGAGCCGATGAGCCTCTGCGCCAACGGTGCTAAACTCGCAGCGTCATGCCCCTCTCCCGGGACGAAGTTCTGCACGTCGCCCGCCTGGCGCGCGTCGGCCTCAGCGAGGCGGACGTAGCGAAGTTCCAGCAGCAGCTCTCGCAGATCCTCGACCACTTCGAGGTGCTGAAGCGCATCGACACGACGGACATGCCGCCGACGACCCACACGCTGCCGCTCGAGAGCGTGATGGCCGCGGACGAGCCACGCCCCTCGCTCGGCCGCGACGATGTCCTCGCCAACGCCCCGCTGGAGCACGAGGGTTACCTGCGCGTGCGCGCCGTCCTCGAAGAATAACCTTGCCTGAGCTCTACGACCTGACGATTACGGAGGCACACGACCTCCTCTCGCAGCGCCAGGTGAGCGCCCTCGAGCTGACGCGCGCCGTCTTCGACCGCATCGCCGTCGTCGACGGCCGCGTGCGCGCCTACCTCACGCTGACCGAGCACATGGCCGTCGCCGAGGCGATGGCGGCCGACAAGCGCATCGCCCGCGGCGAGGCGGGGCCGCTTACCGGCATCCCCGTCTGCGTCAAGGACGTCATCAGCACGCGCGGCGTCCGCACGACGTGCTCCTCGCGCATGCTGGAGAGCTACGTCCCGCCCTACGACGCCCACGTCGTCGAGCGGCTGAAGACGGCCGGCGCCGTCACGGTCGGCAAGTCGAACATGGACGAGTTCGCCATGGGCTCGTCGACGGAGAACTCGGCCTTCTTCCCGACGCACAACCCCTGGGACCTCGACCGCGTGCCCGGCGGCTCGTCCGGCGGCTCGGCGGCGGCCGTGGCGGCGGGCGAGTGCCTCTTCGCCCTCGGCTCGGACACGGGCGGCTCCATCCGCCAGCCGGCGGCGCTCTGCGGCGTCGTCGGCGTCAAGCCCACCTACGGCCGCGTCAGCCGCTACGGCCTCGTCGCTTTCGCCAGCTCCCTCGACCAGATCGGGCCGTTCACACGCAGCGTCCGCGACGCCGCGTTGGTACTCAACGCCATCTGCGGCCACGACGCCCGCGACGCTACCTCGGCGCCGGTCGAGACGCCGGACTTCACGGCCAGCCTGACCGACTCGCTGCATGGCCTGCGCATCGGCGTGCCGCGCGAGTACGTCCCGGACGACCTCGACGCCGGCGTGCGCGCTGTCTTCCTGCGCGCCGTCGACCAGATCCGCTCCCTCGGCGCCGAGGTCGACTTCGACCTCTCGCTGCCGAGCACGGAGGCGGGTCTGGCCTGCTACTACGTCATCGCCCCGTCCGAGGCGTCGGCGAACCTGGCGCGCTACGACGGCGTCAAGTACGGCTACTCCTACCAGGAGGGCGCGACGATGTGGGAGAACATGGAGCAGACGCGCCAGCGCGGCTTCGGCGACGAGGTGAAGCGGCG
>DATBWN010000228.1:0-4099 GCA_036514755.1 Dehalococcoidia bacterium
GGGGGCGTGTGTAGCTCGGTCACGCCTGCTCGCCCTCACCCCTTCGGCTGCGCTCAGGGCGAGCCTGCCCTCTCCCCGAAGGAGAGGGGGATTCGGAGGCAGCAGGCGGTTGGTCGAGGCGCGGGACGGCGGGCGCGGAAGGCGCGTCCGTGCCCTCCACCTCCGGGTAGGCGCGCTGGCCTTCGGGGAACTCGAAGGGGAAGCGCTGCAGGCCGGGCTTGTAACCGCCGGGCAGGGCGAGGAAGTCCTTGCGCAGCGGGTGGCCGGGGAAGCCCTCCCAGAGGAAGATGCGCCGCAGGTTGGGGTGGTCGCTGAAGCTGATGCCCATAAGGTCGTAGACCTCGCGCTCCTGGAGGTTGGCTCCCATCCACACGCCGTTGACGGAGGGGACGACGGGCGCATCGTGGGCGGCGCGCGCCTTCAGCACGAAGGTGTGGTTCTTCGCCAGCGACGAGAGGACGTAGACGATGTCGAAGTGGTCGAGCCAGTCGATACCGAGGAGGCAGTTCAGGTACTTGCCGTCCAGCTCGGCGTCGTCGCGCAGGAAGCGGGCGACCGCGACGACGCGCTCGGCGGGCACGGTGACGGAGTCGGCTGTGACCTCGATGACGGCGTCCGGGAAGGCGGCGCGGACGCGCTCGGCGACCTCCGGGCCGGCGAGAGCGACGGTGGTCATTGCCACTCCAGGGCGTGTTTGCGCCAGGCGTAGACGTAGCCGAGGGCGAGGATGGCGATGAAGGTCAGCGCCTCGACGAAGCCGACGACGAGGTGGCCGGGGAAGGCGACGGCCCATGAGTAGAGGAAGACGACCTCGACGTCGAAGACGACGAAGATGAGGGCGACGAGGTAGTAGCGGAAGTTGAACTGCACCCAGCTGTCGCCCTCCGTCTCGACGCCGCACTCGTAGGTGTCGCTCTTGACCGGGTCAGGCGCATCCGGCCGGATGCGCAGGAGGCGGAAGAGGAAGGAGATCATGAGCGGCAGGGACGGGAAGAGGAGGGCGAAAAGGAGGAGGATGCCGGTCCGTCCGAACTCGTTCAGCACGAGGCCCTCGCTGCGTTTGTGAAACGTCTCCCTAAGCGCCCCGAATATAGCACCGGCCTACGGTACGGACAACTCACTCGCGTGGGGGCAAGAGGCTGCCGCGGATTCGAGGCAGCTGCGATCCGGACGGGCGCTATACTGCGCTCGATGTAGCGGCGGCAGGCGTTACGTCGGCGGCTAGAAGGCCAGTTGGAGCCTTCTCGGATCGCCGCGAAACTCGTAATCTTGGCGACCAGAGTAGGAGGAGAGAGACGTGAGATACGGCGCATCTTACCCCTTGACCGGCCTGGACGACATCGGCGCGCTGCGCGACTTCGCCCAGGCGCTGGACGGCGCAGGCATCGATACCGTGAGCCTGGCGTCGCATGCCCTGAGCACGGAGCCGAGCCGCTTCCCGGACAGGCCGGCTGGCATGGTCTCCGGGCCGTTCCGCGACCCGTTCGTCCTATTCGCGTACCTGGCGGGCGTGACGCGTCGCCTGACCTTCCGCACGGCGATCCTGATCGCGCCGCTGTACTCGACGCCGATCCTCGCGAAGCAGGCGGCGGACCTCGCCATCGTCAGCGGCGGCCGCTTCGAGCTGGGCGTGGGCATCAGCTGGAACGAGCTGGAATACGGCGCGCTGGGCCAGGACATCCACACGCGCGGCCGGCGGCTGGCGGAGCAGCTGGTCCTCCTGAAGCGCATGTGGTCGGAGCCTTACGTCACGTTCGAGGGGCGCTTCCACAAGCTGGACGGCGTGGGGCTGAACCAACTGCCGCCGCCGATCACGCTCTGGGTCGGCGCCACGCCGGCGGAGCGGCCGCTGCGCCGGGCGGCGCGCCTCGGCGACGGCTGGCTGCCCCTGGGCGACCCGGTGGAGACGATGCCGGTGCTACGTCAGTACCTGGCGGACGCTAAGCGTGACCTTGCGACGTTCCGGGTTGGCGGCCGCGTCGCCGCCGGGCCGGGCGGGCCGGACGCCTGGATCGCGGAGGCGCGGCGGCAGCAGGCCGCCGGCGTCACGGACCTGAACCTGGGCGCGCCGCCGGAGATGAGCCCTTCGCAGTCGTTGGCGCGGGTTATCGAGGCGAGAAGCGTCCTGGCCCAGGCACTGGGGTAGGCCCCTCTGCTTCCGGCTCAACGAAACGGAAACGCACGCGGTAAAGCAACGTATCCGGCCCGACCCGCGTCTTTGTGTGATCGCCCGCGGAACGCCAGACCGCCGCAATGTCGTGGCAGCCGGAGAGGCGAACGTCTTCTTCCGTCACGAGGGCGGCAGGCAGCAGCTGGACGTCCTCGATCAGCACCTCGCCGAAGCCGGTGGGGTAGATCTTTCCCGCCTTGACGTGGGCGTACTTCCAGAGCCGGAACGTGACCCTGATCTCGCCGGCGGCGACCCTGGCCCGGATCGACGGTTGGAACAGGAGCAAGCGGCCTCCTCTGCCTGGTAGAATACACGTGGCCAGGAGGACGGGCGGCCGCTCTCCGAGAGATCGGGGAGAGGAAAGTCCGAGCTCCACCGGGCAGGGTGCTGGGTAACGCCCAGGCGCGGCGACGCGACGGAAAGTGCCACAGAGACAGACCGCCCTTCCCATTCGGGAAGGGTAAGGGTGAAACGGTGCGGTAAGAGCGCACCAGCGGCCGGGTGACCGGCCGGCTGGGCAAACCCCACTCGGAGCAAGACCAAATAGGAGGGCTTAGGGCGCCCGGCCCGCCCTCGGGTTGGTCGCAAGAGGCCCCGGGTAACCGGGGTCCCAGATGGATGGTCGCCGTCCTTCCTCGGAAGGGCACAGAACTCGGCTTACAGTCCGCCTGGCCACGAGCGTCCGTTAGGGCGCTCGTTCTTTTACAGCACAGCATATTGACAGGGGCAGGGCCGAGGATGAGAATCCTGCCATCCCCGTCACGAGTCCAAAGGGAGGTATGCCATGGCCTGGCGAATCAGAGGTCAGTACCTGAAGAACTGCAGCTGCATGGCGTTCTGCACCTGCGACGCCCACGGCGACCCCACGCCGAACAAGTTCTGCGAGGGTGTCATCGCCTGGCACGTCGAAGAGGGCAACTTCGACGGGACAGATTTGAGCGGCCTGAACTTCGGCGCCACGTTCCACTTTCCGGGCGCGCTCTACGAAGGGAACGGCCGCGCAGAGGCCTTCATCGACGAGAGAGCGAACGGGAAGCAGCGCGAAGCATTCGGCGCGATCCTCTCGGGTCAGGCCGGCGGCACCTGGTTCGAGGTCGTTGCGTCGCTGCTCACCGACTTCGTCGGCATCAAGTACCTGCCCATCGAGTGGGAGTTCGACCTGAAGCGGCGCCACGCCCGCGTTCGCGTGCCCGGCGAGTTCGAAATGACGAACGCGCCGATCAAGATCAAGCCGACGGACGACGAATTGCACATGCGCGTAAGCCTCCCCAACGGCATGGAGTACAAGGAGATGGAGGTCGCCCACGTGACGATGAAGTCGACGGGCGCCATCAAGTTCGACTGGCGCGACACGAGCGGCGGCATGGCGGACGTCGTGCACACGGACAAGGGGCTGGTGGCGTAGAAAGGCGCTGCTCGCGGTGCCAATGCGCGGTCGCCGGGGGGCGCGGCTTCGCCATCGGCGGCGAGCTGCGCTGTCTGCGCTGCACCTGCCTGCGGGCGTCGCTGCTACGGCGGTCGCTGCTGACGGCGCTGGTCGTGGGCACCGTGCTGACGGCGATTAACCAGGGCAACGTGCTCCTCGACGGCGGCTTCCCCGCCGTCCTCTACTGGAAGATACCGCTCACTTACAGCGTGCCCTTCCTGGTCGCGACTTGGGGCGCGCTGATCAATAGCCGGAGCTAAGTTCACGTCAAGCCCGGCCGCTGTATAATGCGGCCGTCCCGCGATTCTTTACCCGAGAAGGAGTGGAAGAGATGACCCAAGCTGCGACGCGCTGGAGCCTTCAGGGCGAGTACTTCGAGAACTGCAACTGCGACATCGTCTGCCCGTGCCTGTTTTCGGCGGCCGGGCCGATGGCCGCGGCCCCGACTCAGGGCTATTGCGACCTCGGTATCGCCTTCCACGTGAACCGGGGCAGCTACGGCG
>DATBWN010000229.1:0-8638 GCA_036514755.1 Dehalococcoidia bacterium
GTAGGTGAGCTCCTGGGTCTCGGGCACGGGCTTGATGTCGACGAAGAGGCTGACCTGGCGGCGGCGCTCGCGCGCCTGGACGATGATGTCGGTGCCGCCGGCCAGCACGCGCGCCGTCGGCCCGCCCTTGGCGAGCAGCGCCACGGCCTCGTCGACGCTGGCGGCCCGCGCGTACTTAACGTCCTGCAATGCTCACGCTCCTCCTAGCTGCCGGACGCGCCTGCAGTAAGTAATACGGTCGGACGATAAAAGCTGGGCGCCCGAGTGTCAATTGCCGAGCAGCCCCATTCGCGTCAAAAGGGACGAACGGCCCTGCCCCGTGGGCCCCTGCGACTCGGATAATCGGGGCCTGCGAGGTGACGAAGGTGCGCCTACGGGCGAACGTCCATCGATGAGAAGACGTTGCCGCCATTCGCTTCGCCGCTCAGGTGCCGCGCGGGCTCGGACTCGGTCTTGCCGAGAAGTGCTAGAGCTTCTCGAAAGGCGTGGGCGTGGCGGTACGCCCAGTTGCCCGCGGCCTCGGAATCGCCGGCCTTGATCGCCTTGATGATCTCGCCGTGGGCGCGGACCGTGCCGGAGATGGCCGTCGGCCCCATGAGGGGCACCATGGCGGCTATGGCGTCGTGGAGGACGGCGCGCAGCGGCTTGCGGGCGACGACCAGAAGACGGTTGCCCGTCGTCTCGGCGAGGATGTCATGGAACTCTTCCTCCACCTCGACCAGAGCATCGAGGCTGTCAATGCGCTTCTCGCGGAGGGCGGCGAGGCGTGCCAACGGCTCCTCCTGGCGGCTGACGGCGGCGAGCTCGGCGGCCCACCGTTCCGTGCCCTCCAGAAACTCGAAAAGCTCTCCGTACGAAACCTCGGAGAGGTGGACGAAGAGCTGGAAGCTCTCGCTGAACTTGTCCGACGTTATCGACGCGACGACGAGCTGGCGGCCGTTCGGCGCCCGCCGGACGATGCCCATCTGCTCCAGGCCGCGCAAGGCCTCTCGCACGGCGCCGCGGCTGCAACCGAAGCGACGGCCCAGCTCTGCCTCGGAGGGCAAGGCGCCGCCGACCGGTATCGCGCCGCTCAGCGCCAGTCGCCGCAGCTCATCGGCGACCTGGCCGCTGAGGGTAACCCTGCGGACCGGTCGCGTCTGTTCCATGCCAGGATGCAAGTCAGCCATACTCTCCGATTGTCTTACGATTCGTCCAACGCTATCTTTCCGCTTTCGCCGTCGTTCGTCAACTGTCGCGTCCGACGCGGGCCGTTCCGCGGCGTCGACGGCGGACGGAGGCGTCGGGCGCGGCGCTAGCCTGGCGAGGTGTATGCTCGTCGCGGCCTAAGCGACGGCCGGTGGCCATTCAGACTGGCCGAAGGGGGCAAGGACGATGAGGTTGGCGGATACGCCCGAGGAAGCGGCCTTTCGCGCCGAGGTGCGGGAGTTCCTGAGGAAGGAGCTGCCGGCGGAGTTGCGCCGCGCGCCGAGCGACATCCTCCAGGGCGAGCTGGCCGGCGGCGGCATCGAGGTGAACGGTAAGCTGGAGCCGCGCCCCGGCGGCGTCGGCTTCCGGCCCCTGAGCGGCGGCGAGGCAGAGTGGCGGCGCAAGCTCACCGAGCGCGGCTGGGTGGCGCCTTCCTGGCCCAGAGAATACGGCGGCGCCGGCCTCACGCTCACCGAGCAGCTCATCCTCAACGAGGAGTTCGCCGAGGCCGGCGCCCCCCAGATGACGGGCGACATGGGCATAAGCATGGTGGGGCCTACGCTCATCCTCTTCGGCAGCGAGGAGCAGAAGGCGGAGCACCTGCCCAAAATCTTGCGCGGCGAGACGCTCTGGTGTCAGGGCTTCAGCGAGCCCGGCTCCGGCTCCGACCTAGCCTCGCTCCAGACACGCGCCGTCCGCGACGGCGACGACTACATCATCAACGGCCAGAAGATCTGGACCTCCCACGCCCACAAAGCTAACTGGATGTTCATGCTCGCCCGGACGGATCCGGAGGCGCCCAAGCACCGCGGCATCACCTACTTCCTCGTCGACCTGAACAGTCCCGGCATCACAATCCAGCCGCTGGTAAACGTGGCGGAGATGCATGCCTTCAACCAGGTCTACATCGAGGATGTCCGCGTCCCGGCGAAGAACGCTGTCGGAGAGGTCAACCGCGGCTGGTACGTTGCGGCCGCTACCCTCGACTTCGAGCGTTCGGGCATCGGCGCATCGGTGGGCATACGCCGCGGCGTCGAGGGCCTCATCGAGTGGGCGAAGAATGCAGGAAACATCGAGAGCGGCCAGTCGATTCTCGACCGCAACCCTGCGCTCCGCTACGAGCTCGTCGACCGGTACATCGAGGCGCATGTCGCGCGGATGCTCTCCTACCGCGTCGTTTACCTGCAGAGGATCGGCCAGGTGCCGAACGCGGAGGCGTCCATGGCCAAGCTCTTCCAGACGGAGCTGAGCCAGAGCGTCTATCGCACGGCCATGCGCACCGTCGGTCTCTATGGCCTAGTTTGGGATAAGGCTTCGCCATACGCGCCGCGGCTGGCGCAGTACTCGCGCAGCTATGTTCAGTCGCTGGGGGCGACCATCGCCGGCGGGACGAGCGAGATCCAGCGCAACATCATCGCCCAGCGCGGCCTGGGAATGCCACGCGACTAGCGCGCCACGGCCAGGGAAGCAGACCAGTTCGGCGGGTTCAGCGCCCGGAAGCGCTCGAACGTCGCCTCGTCCGCCAACGCGCGCAGCGCCTCGGCGTCCGTCCAGACGGCGCCGGTGCGGGTCTGCGGCGTCTGCATCGCCAGGAGAACGACGGCCTCCACGTAGCTGTCCGGCGGCGCCAGCTCGCCGAGCTCCAGGTAGTCGTCCTGGCCGGGGTCGCGCGGGTAGAGGAGGCCCGGCGTGCCGATGCCGCCGACGGGCCGCAGGCAGTTGACGGCTACGCCCTTGTCGCGCAGCTCCTCCGCCAGGCCGATGCTCATCGCCTCGATGGCGCGCTTCGTGGCGCCGTAGTGCGACCCGCCGCGGTGGGCGGAGATGGAGGAGACGGTGACTATGCTGCCGCTCTTTTGCTCCAGCATGGCTGGCAGCACGGCGCGAATGCAGTAGAAGGGGCCGTGGACGTTGACGCGGAACTCCAGTTCCCAGTGTCGGATCTCCATAGTCGAGATGGCGCCGGGAGTCTGGATGGCGGCGTTGGTCATGAGAACGTCGACGCGGCCGTAACGGTCGAGGACGGACTTGACCATCGCCTGCACCGACTCGTTGTCGGCGACGTTGCAGACGACGGGGAAGGCCGCGCCGCCGGCCTCCTCGACGAGGCGGGCGGTCTCGTAGATCGTGCCGGGCAGGCGCGGGTCGCGCTCCTGCTCGGTGCGCGCCGCGACGGCGACGGTCGCGCCCTCGCGGCCGAAGCCGACGGCGCAGTGCTGGCCGAGGCCGCGGCTGGCGCCGGTGACGATCGCCACCTTTCCTTTGAGCCGGCCGGCCATGCTTCCTCTCCGCCTTTAGTACTACTGGCTGACAATCTTACCATGGGCCCTTATCTTGCCCGGCGAGAGGCCATTTCGCTTCGAAAGTCAGGCTGTTCTACCTTTGACTTGAGCGGTTGCCTCTGTTCGTAATGGCTTCAGCAGCCGGCCGGCTGGGCGTGAACCGCGGCCGGCGGCTGACGCCTGGGGTACGGAAGGAGCGCCAGGCGCTGAGAACGTTGCCCGCTGGCCGGGCGGAGATTCTGAGGCGCAGACAGCTATGCCAGACGCGGACTATCTCGAAGGGGCTAACCCGTACCCAAGCAGCGCCATCGAACAGTACACTGCCCAGGGCTGGTGGCTGGGCCTGACCTACGGCGACATACTCGACCGCTCCGCCGCGAGGTACCCCGACAAGCTGGCGGTGATCGATGAGCGGACGCGGCTGACCTACGCCGAGCTCCGGAAGAGCGTCGACCGCTTTGCCATCGCCCTGCTCCGCCTCGGAGTCAGGCGCTACGACCGGCTGCTGCTCCAGCTGCCCAACCGCCACGAGTTCGTCATCGCCTTCTTCGCCATGCAGCGCATCGGCGCCGTGCCGGTGCTCGCCATCCCGCGCCACGGCCACCGCGAGGTCTCTTACCTCTGCAGCCTGGCGGAGCCTGTGGGCTGGGTCGTCGCGCTGCGCGACGGCGAGCGCGACTTCCTGCCGCTCATCGAGACGATACGCGCCGAGGCGCCGAGCCTTCGCCACCTCATTGTCGTCGGCGATGACCCTCTGCCGCCCGGCGCGCTGGCGCTGGAGGAGCTCATCGCCACTGTCGAGCTGGACGACCACCCGGCTGGCTATCTGCAGCAGTTCCGCCCCGACCCCAACGATGTGGCCCTCATCATGCCGACGGGCGGCACGACGGGGCTGGTCAAGGGCGTCCCCCGCACGCACAACAGCTATCTGGCGAGCATCCGTCACACGGCGGAGGACCTCAGGCCGGACGACGTCATGGGGCTGGCGACGCCCATCGGGCACTCCATGGCGCAGCAGGGGGCCGTGGGCGGCAGCATCTTCACGGGCGCGACCCTGGCGCTGGTAGCCAGCCCGCAGGCCAGGACGATCCTGGAGGCGATCGGGCGGTACGGGATCACCACCATCGGAATCGTGCCGACCCAGATCGAAGACATGCTCCAGTGTCCCGACTTCGACTCGTACGACCTCAGCTCGCTGCGGCGGATCAAGACGGCCGGCGCCGCCCTTCGGTCGGAGTCGGCGGCGAAGGCGGAGGAGCTGTTCGCCGGGATCGGCGCCAGGTTCGACGGCGGCGAGTTTGGCTCAAGTGAGGGGCCGGCTGCCCGCCACTACCCGGACGAATCGCCGGAGGTCTTCCGGACGTCCGTCGGCAGGCCGATGTGCCCCGGCGACCGTTGGAAGGTCATCGACGAGGAGGAGCGGGAGCTGCCGCCCAACGTCGAGGGCGAGCTCGCCGCCAGGGGGCCGCTGGTGTTCACGGGCTACTACAAGTCCGACGCGGAGAACCGGGAGATTTTCACGGCCGACGGCTATTACAGGATGGGCGACCTGGGGAAAATCGACGAGCAGGGGCACATATTCGTCACGGGGCGGAAGAAGGACGTCATCCAGCGCGGCGGCGAGGGTATTGTCCCGAGCGAGATGGAGCGCCTGATCAGCATGCACCCCAGCGTCGACGCGGCCGCGGTTGTCGGCATACCTGACCCGCGCCTGGGAGAGAAGGCCTGCGCCTACGTGGCGCTCAAGCCAGCCAGGACGCTGAGCCTGGAGGAGCTTACTGCCTTCTTGAGAGGCCTCGGCGCGGGGAAGCTCCTCCTGCCGGAGCGGCTGGAGACCGTCGAGGTCCTGGCCAGGACGGCTCTGGGGAAGGTGGACAAGAAGGCGCTGCGCGCCGACGTCGAGCGGAAGCTCCGCCAGGAGGGCGTGCTGTAGCCGGAGGTCGTCGCCAGATCTGCGCCCACGGGAACGACGTCGCTTCGTCCAGACGGATCGTCTCGATGGAAGGCTAGATTCCTCGCCTGCGGCTCGGAATGACAAGCGCTTCTCCCCGAGTCGAGCCGCACGCTCCGCGCGACAGGCTATTACATGCGAGCACGCCTGCCGCCGGCCCAGAGACCGGCGGGGTCGACCTGCTCGCGGAGGATGCGCATCTCCTCGTCCCTTGGGGGCTCCGTCTCGCAGAGATCAGGCGAGACCTTGAGGTCCCAACCTACCTCCGTCTTCACCTGCGCCAGCGTGACGCCGGCCTGGGCGTGGATAGACTTCAGGACGATCTCGCCGTCCTCAAAGCCGTAGACGCCGAGGTTGGTGATGACGGCGGTCGGTCCCGTGCCGGCCCGCAGGCCCAGCTGCTCCCGCCGCCCCGGCCGGCCGTCCAAATAACCCGGACAGGTGATGAAGTCGACGTGCTCCGGAAAGCGGCGCTTGCTCTGGCGGAGGATGTAGATGGTGCGCCGGCAGAAGCTGACGACGTCGTTGCCGCCGCCGCTGCCGGGCCAGCGGTGCGTCGGCTGCAGGTAGTCGCCGGCAGCCGTGTCGTTCGCGTTGCCGAAGCGGTCAATCTGGCCGGCGCCGAGGAAGCCGATGGTGACGAAGCCGGCCTGTCCGAGGCAGCTGACGTAGAACAGGCCGGACAGCTGGTCCGCCAGCGTCTGCATGCTCAGGGTGTCGGTGGCCCGCGGCAGAGGGAAGAGGCCCGTCCGGACGACGCCGTTCTCGGTCAGCACGGTCAGGTTTGGCGCGTGCGTGTGCTTTGCGAGCAGACAGGCAAGCGTCGGCAGCCCTACGCCGACGTAGCAGACGTCGTCGTCGCGGATCAGCCGCGCGGCCGACACGACCATCTGGTTCGTGTCTGAGTTGCCGAGGGCGTCGCCGTCGGAGTTCACGCCGCCGCCTTCGTCAGTAGCCGCTGGGCAGGGGATCGCTCAGCACGGCGTCTTTGAGCAGCAACCCGTCTAGGTAGTCGGCGCCCTTCAGGGCCTTTCGCTTCTCCAGGTACTCCTCCCAGTTACGCACGCCGTAGACGAACTCTTCCAGGTAGCGCTCGAACGCCTCCGCGCCCATGATCTCTCGCCGCCACCCCCAGATGTCCTCGTTGTAGCAGCCGGCAAGGTGCATGGGATAGGCGCCGAAGGGGACCTCCACGACGGCGCTAACGCGGAAGGCGGGGATGATCGTCAGGTTCGGCTCGCGGCGGATGACGTCTGTGTCGACGAGCCTCTCCGTCGTGACGACGACGGTTCTGCTGGCGTTGATCCCCTCCCGGTCTACACCGAGGCTGCCCCACTTCTGGGCGTTGCCTTCGGCGTCGCAGCGCTGGACGTGGATGATGCCGACGTCCGGCGTGACTGCCTGGACCGCGCCGACCTGCCGCTCCGTGAACGGGCAGCGCACCGTCCCCAGGTGGGGGTTGTACTTCATCAGGTCGGAGCCGATCTGCGTGAGGGCAGGCAGGAACGGCACGCCCATCTGGCCCGCCAGCAGCGCCAGGCTTATGCCGAAGTGGGAGTACTCTACGAACTCCGGCAGCTTGCCCATCTGCTTCGCCCGGATCAGCGCCGCCGAGCGCTCGTCCTGGATCATCCAGCCCGTGAGCACTCTCTCCAGCGAGCCGGTGCCGATGAGCAGCGCGACCGTCTCCGTGAGGACGGAGATCAGCGTGAGGCGGTCGATCCGCTGGCGGATGATCTCGTGGATGGCGGCCGTGGGCTCAGCGTGCTGGGCGCCGGAGAGGAAGATCGTGTCGCCCGGCTTGACGTGGGCAGCGACGGCCTCGCGCAGGGTCGTGACCTTGCTCATGGGCACGGCACGCGGTCGGGGGCTAGACGGCAGACGGCTGACCGGGTCGGGCCGCTTCCTCCCGGGGTCTTTCGGCGGCGGCCGGCGCCGGCGCCGCGGCTTCCGGCCTCGGCTCGGGACGGGCGCCGTCCACCGGCTTGAACATCCGCGTGAGGCCGCCGGGGGTGCGCAGCTTGTAGATCCGCACGGCGTTGCCGCCGAGCATGAGGTTGAGGTCGTCCTGGGCGATGTCCAGCCGCCCCAGCTGCTTCAGGCTCCAGCCCCAGATGTCGACCTGGTGCCGCGGGATGCCGTCGTTCAAGTTCTGCCGCGTGTAGACCGGCGGCTGCCGCCCCGGCTGCGAGTACAGCGGCAGGCTGGCGCCCCAGTCCGTGCCCCAGATCAGCTTGGCGGGACCGACGTTCGGGTCGATCAGGGCCTTGTAGTAGAGGTCCGTCCACCAGCGGCCGGTCTCGAGGTAGATGTTCTTGTGGCTGGCGGCGACGTGCAGGCAGGCCTCGTAGAACTGCTCCCACCAGCCGCCCTCGATGCCGCCGTGCTCGAGGATGATGTCGATGTCCGGGAAGTTCACGCCCAGGGTGTGGGCCCAGAGCGGGTTATAGGTGGCCGGCGAGCCATGGTAGGCGATGGCGTAGCCGCCGGGCGTGCCGGTGTGGTAGCGGACCGGGACATGGTAGGTACGAGCGAGGTCGCAGACCATGAACATCTGGCGGACCAGCGTCTGCTCGTCGGCGAACCTGGGATAGCGGTCGCCGCGGCCGCTGGGACCGCCGCCGCCCATTCCCATCGGCATGCCCTCGCCGATGCCGACGAACTTGCCGGTCTTGAGGTAGCCCTCCAGCTCTTCGAGGGCGGCCTCCATCGTCCACTCGATCTCGCCGGCCATCGCCCGGTCGCGCGTCTTCTTCGCGTTGCAGTTGGCAGCGAAGCGCTCCGGGTACTTCTCGACCTGGGCAAGGTTGTTTTCGTTCGTCATGCCGAAGGCGGGCTCGACGATGCACATGTCGACGTCGTAGCACTCCATGTCGTAGATGAGGCGAGGCGAGTTGTCGTAGGCCTCAATGCGGCTCATGGCGCGACCCAGGTCGGCGTAGTCCGTCGAGCCTTGGAGCGCGGCGCCGGCGGCGTGGCGCTGCGAGTGGACGTGCGTATCGACTATGAACCTTCCCAGCTTCATCTCTCTGCCTCCAACTGATTTCAAAACGAGGCCGCCAGCTTAGATGACATCCCGCTGGCGATCCGACGCGGCGGCCATTGCCCGGGCACGCGCCGGCCCGGCGAGCCGGCTATCTTGCCCAGGGCCCTGTTTCCAATAAGCCCTCATCCTCGGGCGGCGTCTAGTTACATATAGCCTTGCTGGCGGGGGCCG
>DATBWN010000230.1:0-4876 GCA_036514755.1 Dehalococcoidia bacterium
CGACTGATGACTGCTTGAAACGCTAGACTCGAGGCCTCTAGACTGGTTCAGGCGCCGAAGTGGCGGAATAGGCAGACGCGACGGTCTCAAAAACCGTTGCCCGCAAGGGCGTGCCGGTTCGATCCCGGCCTTCGGCACCAGTCATTAGCATGACGGCATCGGGCTGCCGCTCCGCCGACCATGCGTTCGGGGGAGCTTCGAACGCCAGACCTTCGATCAGGCGCCCTACTTCGCAGGCTGACTAGGGGAAGGGCCGCGGCCGGCGCTGGACGCTGATCCAGCGCAGCTCCGTGAACTCCTCCAGCGCCGCCTTGCCGCCCATGCGGCCCCAGCCGCTGCCCTTCACGCCGCCGAAGGGCACCTGCGGTTCGTCGTTCACCGTCTGGTCGTTGATGTGCACCATGCCGGTCTGCAGCCGCTCCGCGATCGCCAGCGCCTTCGTGAAGTCGGGCGTGATGATGCCGGAGGAGAGGCCGTAGCGCGAGTTGTTCGCCAGGCGCAGCGCTTCTTCGGCGTCGTCGACGACCATCACCGGCGCCACCGGCCCGAAGGTCTGCTCGGCGAAGAGGCGCATGCCGGGCTGGACGTCGGTCATCACCGTCGGCTCGTAGCACAGCTTCTCGTGCCTGCCGCCGGTCAGCACCTTCGCGCCCTGCGCCACCGCCTCCTGGACGTGGGCGTGCACGCGGTCGACGGCCGCCTGGTTGATCAACGGCCCGAGCATGTTCGACTGGTCGCGCGGGTCGCCGACCTTGTAGGCGGCGGCCTTCTGCACCAGCTTATCGGTGAACTCGCGCGCGACCGGCCGCTCGACGATGATGCGCTCCGTCGACATGCAGATCTGGCCCTGATGCATGAAGGCGCCGAAGGCGGCGGCGCCGACGGCGTAATCGACGTCGGCGTCGCGCAGGACGATGAGCGGGTCCTTGCCGCCGAGCTCCAGGACGCAGCGCTTGAGGTTACGTCCCGCCTTCTCGGCGATGATCCGTCCGACCTCGGTCGAGCCGGTGAAGCTGATCCGCGTCACGGCCGGGTGCTCGATGAGCTCGTCGCCGATGGCGGCGGCGTCCTCGCGGGCGTGGGTGATGACGTTGAGGACGCCCTTCGGGAAGCCGGCCTCCTCGAACAGCTCGGCGAGCATCGTGCCGCCGACCACGGGCGACTCCTCGGAGGGCTTCAAGACGGCGGTGTCGCCGTAGGCGATGGGCAGGGCGATGGCCCGCAGCGACAGGATCAGGGGCGCGTTCCAGGGCGCGAAGGCGCCGACGACGCCGGCGGGCTGGCGCAGCGCCATGAAGAAGGCGTCCGCCATGTCGGCGGGCAGGATCTCGCCCGTGACGGCGTAGGCCTGGGCGGCCGCTTCTCGCAGCAGGCTGGGCGTGAACGAGAGCTGAAACATGGCGAAGCCGAAGGCAGAGCCCGTCTCGTCCATGAGGGCGTCGGCGAACTCCTGCTGCCGCCGCTCGAGGATGTCCGCCGCCTTCAGGAAAAGCAGCCGGCGCTGCGACGGCGGCGTGGCGGCCCAGGCTGGGAACGCCGCCGCGGCCGCCTCGATCGCCCGCCGCGCGTCCTGGCGCCCACCCCGGGCGACCTCAGCGTAGACGGCGCCGCTGTAGGGGTTGAGGTCTGAGTAGGTCTGCTTGCCGCTCGCCTCGACCCACTCGCCGTCGATGTACATCCGAATCGTCTTGGCCATTTGAACATCTCCTCCCGAACAGTCCCTCGCCCGAAGGACGCCCTCGTCAGCCGATGAGCGTGCCTGAGGAGGGCCTATCCCCGCTTCACCGCCAGCTCGACGAGCCTGCCGGCGTCGTCGACCTCCTCCAGCCGCGCGAGCAGCTTCAGGAGCTTTTCCGCGTCGCTCATGCTGACGGTCTGAGAATACTCCACCTGCGTCATGAACTTTGCAGCGAGGCCCTCCCGCGAGAGCGGGTTCGAGGGCTCGCCCAGCGCCACCGGGACGTACTCACGCAGCAGCCGGCCGTCCTTCAGCCTCACCTCGAGCTCGACGCCCTCCGGCCGGTCGAGGCCTTCCAGCCTCGTCCTGGCGATGAGGGCCTGCACCTTCGGGTCGCGTATATGCTCCTCGTCGTAGTCCTCGTTGCGGGCGTGCTTGCGTACGAGGGCGCTCGCCACCGAGTAGCGGTAGCTGAAGAGGGCGTCGCCGGTGGGATAGTCGCCGACCTTGTAGGGCTTGGCGTAGTGGGCGGCCGTCGCCGGCGGCGAGGTGCGGAGGACGGCCTCCTCGATGTCGTCGGGGTCGAACTCGTGCTTGCGCGCCAGCGCCAGGGCGGCGTCGATGGGGGCGTGCGTCGGCCGGCCGCCGGGATAAGGCTTGAAGACGACCTCGGCGTGGTAGACCTTGCCCAGGCCCTCGATGATCCGCTCGGGATGCTCGCAGCCGGCGAACGAGGAGTAGTAGCTCCCGTGGGCGCCGAAGAGCGGGTCTTCCAGCCCCGTCCAGCCCGCCCTGGCCAGCTGCGCGGCGTTGACGCCGCTGCGGGCGGAGGTTCCCTGGCTGAGCTTGAACATCGTCGCGCCGTCCCAGAGGCCGGAGCCGGCGCCGGCGATCATGTTCAGGGCGATGCCGAAGGCGTTGCGCAGTTGGGGGCCGTCCAGGCCGAGCAGGCGCCCAGCGATGGCCGCCGCAGCGAGCGTGGTTATCGTCCCCCAGGGCTCGAAGCCCGGGCCGCGGCCCGGGCCCTGGCCGGGCTGGGGCCGGTCGGAGGCGGTCCAGATCCGCGCCGCCAGGTCGTCGCCGACGACGAGGGCGCTGATCAGCTCCCTGCCGCTCACGCCCCTGCTCTCGCCCAGGGCGAGGGCCGTCATGACTGTCGTCTCGCTCGTATGGGTCGGGAAGCGCCTGCCGTCGATGATGAGGGTGAGCACACCCCAGTCGAAGGAGCGGCAGAGGATGGAGTTGGCCATGGCGACGGTGTGCGCCGGCGCCTTGAGGCCGTGGCCGAGGACGGTGGCCTCAGGCTTGCCGCCCCAGTGCTTCACGAGCTCGATGAGGCCGGCGTTGCCGGGCGCCCTGGCGCCGCCGATGGCGCAGCCGACGATGTCGAGGATGCGGTCCTTGGCGTTCGCGACCGTCGCCGCGCTCAAATCCTCGAAGCGCGTGTTCAGGACGTTGTCGGCCAGCGCCCTTGTGATCGCCTTGCCGTCGGCAGCGCCCATGTCAGAGGGTGACCGCGCGCATGAGCTGCGAGACGTCCTCGACCTTCTCCAGCCCGATCAGCGCCTCCACGGCGCGGTCGGTCTTCTCCCGCGTGAGGATCCTCGCCGCGTTGTGGCGGAACTTATCGACGAGCTCGTCGTCCGTGAGCCTAGCTTCCGTGCCGGCCGTGCCCCGCCGGTAGCGCCGCTCCTCGCTGAACGTCCGTCCCCTGGCTAAAACCTCGACCCGGCCGAGGTTGGTCAGCGGGTCCTCTTCTAGGGCCTTCAGGTAGTCGGGGTGAGCCACGGAGGTGACCTTGTCCATGAACGCGAGGATGGCTGGGTCGGTCATCGTGTCCGGGTCGTACCACTCGACGCCGAGCCTGACGCGGTGGGCGGCGACGGCGAAGACGTAGCGCGGGTTGAACTGGGCGCCGGATATGCCCTCGATCTCTCGCTTGCCGAAGAGGGGCAAGTCCATGCTCGAGCGGCAGTAGGCGGTGACGCTCTCGATCTCCTCCGGCCGAAGGTCGTTCTCGTCGAGGATGGCGTAGAAGCAGTCGAGGGCGCAGTGGAAGACGCCGCAGCAGGGATAGGGCTTGTAGTGCATCCGCGTGTTGAAGCACCAGGCCTCTCCCAGGCCGGCCGTGATCTCCTCCGGGTACCACGACTTGTAGCCGGTGAAGTAGGCAAAGCCGTGCTCCGGGTCATCGAGCACCGTGGTGTCGCCCGTGTAGCCCATCTCCGCCAGCAGCGCCGCCGTAACCGCCCCCGTGCTCTGCCAGCCCGGCACGCCGTACTTCGCCATGAAGCGGCGACCGCCGTGGCCCCACCTGCCGTAGCTCAGGACCATGCAGAGGTGGCCGGCGACGCCGAGGGCGTGCAGCATCCTCTCCTCGTCGAAGCCCAGGAGGCGCCCGGCGCCCGCGGCGGCGCCGAAGTTAGAGTAGGCGTTGCCCGTAAGGCCAGGCCCGCCGCCGCGCCCGCGTCGCACGGCCTCGACGGTGACGTTGTGCCTGCCGACCGCCCGCGCCAGCCGCGCCGAGATCTCCAGCCCGACGGCGGTGGCGAGGATGAGGTCCTTGCCGGACGCGCCGGCGCTCTCGCCCATCGCCAGCGGCGTCGGGATGACGTAAGCGCCGTCGTGGCCGCCGGCGATGATGTTGTGGTAGTCCAGCGTCAGCATCAGCTCGCCGTTGGCAAAGGCGGCGTTGGCGCAGGAGACCTTATCGCCCAGGCCGATGATCGACGACTCCGGCGGCCCGCCCAGCCGCCGCGCGAGAGCGGCGCTCATCTTGCCCTTGTCCGTCGTCAGCGCCCCCAGGGCGCAGCCGATGTGCTCCATGAGCACGAGCTTCGTCTCGTGGACGATCGACTCCGGCAGGTCCTCCCACCCGGTATCGACCGCGAAGCGCGCTAGCTCCCGCGTGATGCTGCCCATCGAGTCGTTCTCCGCGACGCCTACTCGACGACGACCGGGCTCCTTCCGGGCGTCATGAACTGGACGACCTTCTCCTCGTTCAGCTCGGCGCCCAGGCCGGGGCCCGTGGGGGCGTACATGTAGCCGTTCTCCACTCGCGGCACGCACTTGATGAGGTCGTCCGTTATCGGCTGCCTCACCGTCTCGAACTGGTCGTGGATGATCAGGACGCCGAGGTTCTCCTGCTCCAGGTGGCCCATCCACTCCTCGGCGGCGAGGAACTGCGCCTGCCAGGCC
>DATBWN010000231.1:0-5568 GCA_036514755.1 Dehalococcoidia bacterium
CGCTTCGTCGACCTCGGCCGGCTGCGACTTCAGGAATCGGAGCGCGTGCAGGCGCTGCGCACCGAGCTGACGAAGTGCGGCGCCCGCGTCATCGAGAGGGGCGACACGCTGGAGGTCTTCCCCTCCGATCTGCACGGCGCCGAGATCGAGACCTACGGCGACCACCGGATCGCGATGGCGTTCGCCATCCTCGGCCTCAGGGTGCCCGGCATGCGCATCCGCAACCCGGCCTGCGTCGGCAAGACCTTCCCGAACTTCTTCGCCAAGCTCGCGGCGCCGCCGCCTGCTGGCCTCGGCGCGACGGTGCTGGACACGCGGACGCGCCGGCCCCTCGCCGGCGCCGCGCTCGTTTCGGGCTGATGATAGCGAAGCCTCCCGCCGACCTGCCGGACATCCCAGCCGGCCCGCCCCTTCTAATCGTCCTCTCTTCGCCCTCCGGCACCGGCAAGGACGCCGTGCGCGACCTCCTCACCGCGTGGGGCCTGCCCTTCCACTTCGCCGTGACGGCGACGACGCGCCCCAGACGCCCGCGCGAGATCGAGGGGCGCGACTACCGCTTCCTCAGCGAGGCGGAGTTCGACCGCCTCGAGGCCGAAGGCGGCCTCATCGAGCACGCCCTCGTCTACGGCCGGCGCTACGGCGTGCCCCGCGCCGAGATCGTCGAGCCGCTCGCCGCCGGCCGCGACGTCCTCGCCCGCGTCGACATCCAGGGCGCCGCCACGCTGCGCCGACTCATCCCGGATGCCCTCCTCATCTTCATCGCGCCGCCCTCGCTGGACGAGGCGCAGCGCCGCCTGCAGGAGCGCGCCACCGAGGGCGAGACCGACCAGCGCCTGCGCCTCGATACGGCGGCGAAGGAGATGGCTGCCGCCAAAGACTTCGACCACGTCGTCGTCAACGAGACGGGCCGGCTAGAGGAGACCGCTCGGCGCGTCCTGGCGATCATCGCCGCGGAGAAGCGCCGCCGCGCCACGCGCGAGGCTTGACGAGCATCTGACCGCCGCGGTCCGGTCTCACCTTTCCACCGGTGCAGCCCAGCTATGCCCGCGTCCCCCTCTCTGCCTGCGGAGAGGGGGAGTGAGGGGGAGAGGTCGGCGCCGCCGCGCCGCCCGCCAAAACAATCCCCGATAGCACGCCAACCGGCCGTACCCCTGTCTTTGCGAGGGCGAAGCCCGAAGCAATCTCGGCTATGCCGCCCAGGATTGCCACGGTCGCTTCGCGACCTCGCAATGACAGGTTGAAATGAGCTGGATGGCGGCACGTTCTCATCAGTAAGAAGCCCATCGCGAAAGGAGTCGCAGAGGTTTGGCCTCCGGACCGCGTCGCTCTCGCTCCCGCGCTCCAGGCGCGCGCTTGCGACTCATAACCTCGGCGCCGCCGGCGCCGGCCGACACCTTCAGCGCCCTCGGCGTCAAGATCAGCGTCATGAGCGCCGAGGAGCTGACGGCGGCGCTCCTCGCCGGGCCGCGTCAGAGCCTGCCGCTGCGCGTCCACTTCGCGACGGCGCGAACGCTCCTCCACGCCGCGAAGGACATCGACCTGCGCGAGGCGCTGAACGAGGCCGACCTCGTCCTGCCGGCCGATGCGTCCCTCGCCCTGCTGGGTAGACTGAAGGGCAAGCAGGTGCGACGCCTGAGCGCCACGCGAGCGCTGCTTGCCGTCCTGGAGCGCTCCGGCGAGCGCGGCTACCGCCACTTCTTCCTCACCGGCGACCCGGAAAGGAACCAGGAGCTCGTCGAGGCCCTGCGGGGGCGCTCTCCCGGCCTCGAAATCTTCGGGGCCTCCGCCCCGCCGCTGGCCGACCTCGCCTGGCGGGAGATCGAGGCGCTGGCGGCGCGGATCAACGAGCCGGCGCCCGACTACGTCTGGCTCGGCCTGCGCTCGCCCCACCAGGACGACTGGCTGGCCGGCTTTCGGCCGCTGTTGGACGCGCCCGTCATCATCGCGGTCGGCGAGAGCCTGGAGCGCCTGACGGAGGCCGGAATCCCCTCTCGATCACTGGCCGGCCTGCGCCGCCTCGCCGCGGCCGCCGGCACCGCCTTCAGCATCCTTCGCCTCCTCGTCGCCTCGCTCCGGCTCCGCTCCTGACGGCGGGCAGACCGTAGCGGCGACCTTCAGGTCGCCATAATCGTCGTGGCGAGCTAAAGCTCGCCGCTACGCGCGTTGCCATCCAGCTTGACGGCCTCCGGCCGCGGTAGACATACTGCCTTCGCCGCCTTTCCGGCAGGCAGGCTTGTCGAAGGAGAGGGCTCCCCATGGTCAACGTGGCGAACTACCGCAAAGAGGTCGTCGAAGCGTCGCAGCAGCTGGTGCGCTCCGGCATCATGACCAAGACGCTGCACGGCAACCTCAGCCTGCGCCTGCCGGACGAGGACGCCTTCCTCCTGACGGCCGGCGGCTCCCTGGCCGACATGCAGCCAGAGAACGTCGCCCTCTTCCGCCTGGACGGCAGCCTCATCGAGGGCACGGTGATGCCGGTCGGCGCCGAGATCATCCAGATGCACGCTATCGTCTACCGCCTGCGGCCTGAGTTCCGCGGCGTCGTCCACACGCACTCGCCCTTCGCCACCGGCTTCGCCGTCGCCGGCCAGGCCATAGCGCCCGCCTACGAGGCGATGGTGCGCAACGGCCTCACGGAGGGCGTGCCCGTCGCCCGCTACGGCCCCCGCGGCTCCGAGGAGTCCGTGAACAACATTGCCGAGGTGCTGAAGGCGCACCAGGGCATCCGCGCCCTCCTGCTGGAGAACCACGGCGTCCTCGCCTTCGCCGAATCGGTCGCCGGCGCCGTGCGCGTCAACATGACCGTCGAGGAGTCGGCCGAGATCATGCTCTACGCCCAGCAGCTCGGCGGCGCTAAGCCGATCCCGGCCCAGATGATCGAGGCGACGAACCGCCGCGCCGCCGCCTTCAGCGCGGCCGGCGCCTACACGAAAGATCCCAGGACCTAAACGCTTCTGAAACCTGGCGGGCACGGCCTGCCATTCATCGTCTCTGCCGCCGCGCCGATAGTTAAGTAAGAGCGGCTGCCTGCCGGCAGGCACTACTGGGAGGTCTCGGGTCTTCATGCGGCTGCCGTCCACGCTTCTTCGCCCCGCCGTCCTGCTGGCCGTCGCCATCGCCGCCCTCAGCTCACTCGGAGCCGGCCCCCGAACCGCCGACGCCCTCACCAACTGCAGCGTCGCCGACCTGACCTTCGACAGCGAGGAGCAGGCGTTCCTGACGCTGATCAACAACTACCGCGCCCAGAACGGCCTCGGCGCCCTCCAGACCTCTGTGAATCTCAACCGCGCCGCCTCCTGGCTCGCCAAGGACATGGCGGACAAGAACTACTTCTCCCACACCGACTCCCTCAACCGCTCCCTCGGCACGCGCCTTTCGCAGTGCGACGACTCCTACTCTAGCGCCGGCGAAAACATCGCCGCCGGCACCGTCACGGACACGGCCCAGGAGGCGTTCGACCTCTGGAAGAACTCCCCCAGCCACGACGACAACATGAAGGACGCCCGCTGGAAGCAGATCGGCATCGCCCGCTACTACAACGCCAACTCGACCTACAAGTGGTACTGGGTGACCGACTTCCACGCCCCGGACGACCTCACGCGCGTGAGCGGCGGCGGCGGTGGCAGCAGCTGCGCCGCGCCCACCATCCAGACCATGTCCGACACCAACAACTCCGGCGGCGGCAGCGTGACCTTCAGCTGGGGCGCCGTGCCCGGCGCCAGCACCTACCGCATCACGCGCCGCTCCGGCAGTAGCTGGGTTGGCCTGGGAACCACGGCCAACAGGAGTTGGTCGGGCACAGACCCGTCCGACGACCCCGAATACCGCGTCTACGTCGCAACCGGCACCTGCACGCCTACGCCGGGGCCCGCAACTACCTTCGACCCCACCGGCTCAGGGGGCACGTCCTGCAGCGCGCCGTCCATAACCGCGACCTCGGACACCGACCCTACAGGCGCCGGCACGGTGAGCTTCAGCTGGAGTCCCGTTCCCGGCGCCAGCACCTACCGCATCACCCGCCGCTCCGGCAGTGGCTGGGTAGGCCTGGGAACGACGGCCAATACGAGCTGGTCGGGCCTGGACCCGACCGACGACCCCGATTACCGCGTCTACGTCGCCTCCGGCACCTGCACACCTATACCAGGGCCCGCAACTACCTTCGACCCTTAGGCCGGGCGAGCCGAGACGAAGAGAAGGGGCCGGACACCGGCCCCTTCTCTCTGTGCTCTGACAGTGCCTAGACGGTGGCCCGCTCAGCTCGCACGCGCTCCGGCGAGCGGAAGGGGTGCAGTAGCTGGCCGACGAAGCCCGCCGGAACCGCCTCGCCGACGACGCCGAAGAGGGTGGCGCGTTTCTCCTTCGGGAAGTAGTACGTCCCGAAGACCATGTCGAAGACCGGCAGGAGGCCGGCGAAGTTCTTGTTCAGCGCCTCCGCCTCCGCCGAGTGGTGCCAGCGGTGAAAGGCCGGCGTCGTGATCACGTAGCGCAGCGGCCCCAGGTCCCAGCTCAAGTTCGCGTGTATGGCGATGGCGTACAGGGTGATGAAGGGCAGGTAGGCGGCGACCGTCAGCTGGCTGAAGCCCAGCAGGAGCAGCGGCGCCGCGACCACCGTGCTGGCGATGGCGTCGTTCAGAGGGTGGACGCGCACGGACGACAGCCAGTCCACCTCCGTCGACGAGTGGTGCACGGCGTGGATGCGCCACAGCCGGCCGATGCTGTGGAAGGCGCGGTGCTGCCAGTAGCCCAGGAGGTCGGCGAGGAGGAGGAACTCGACAAGCTGCAGCCAGACCGGCTGCCGGCCGACGGCCGTGTCGCGCTCGCTCAGGCCGCGCAGGTGGTCGCCCGTCAGCCCGACGCCGAACAGCGCCGCGAGCGACAGCACGGAGACGAAGACGACGACGCCGGTGAACAGCTTGCCCACCGTCGGCGTGAAGAGGAAGTAGGCGAGGTCGGTAAAGACCCCTTTGCGCAGTCGCCGCTGGCCGCGGATCGACGGCCAGCGCCACTCGATGACGCCAAAGACGACGGCGAGGACGCCGAAGCCAATGAGGAGGTTGGGGATTTGTGCGGGCATGACGCGCTCCCTTCAAGGGCAGCCCTGCCTTCGAGAAGTCGACTCTCCCTGTCGGCTCCCAGGCTAGACCAGGGACGAAGGCGGATGCGTCAACGGAGTGTTAAGAGTCCTCAAACCCTTACCCCTGCTCCGGTACGCCTTCGCATGCCCCAGGCTTTAGCCTGAGGTGCAGAAACGCCGCGCCTCAGGCAACGATCTCCGTCTCTTCCTCGATGATCTCGACGTCCGGCCGCAGCTCCACGACGTAGGCGATGGCCTTAGCGACGACCTGGCTGGCGTGCGTCGCGTCGTTCGCGACGGCGCAGATCGCCAGGCCGGCCAGCTGCCAGGCCTCGTTGTGGTCCACCTCCGCGACGGAGACGTTGAAGCGGTTGTGCAACCGCTGCTGGATCGACTTGATGACCTGGCGCTTCCCCTTCAGCGAGCCGTTCTCCGGCAGGCGCAGGGTTAGGGTGGCGAGAGCGACGCTCATGAGACGGCGCTGCCGTTGGCCG
>DATBWN010000232.1:0-8911 GCA_036514755.1 Dehalococcoidia bacterium
GCGAAGCGCCAGGAGCCCCGACGCAGTCGGGGCGCGGAGGTCGAGAGATGCCACTGAACATCGTCTGCTGCGTCAAGCAGGTGCCCGACCCGGAGACGCCGGCCAGCGCCTTCCGCGTGGATGAGGCGGCGAAGAAGGTCATCCCGGCGCCGGGCATCGCGCCTGTCATCAGCCAGTTCGACCAGCTGGCCGTGGAGGCGGCGCTGCGCATTCGCGACGCCGGCAACGAGGCGAAGATCACCGTCCTCGGCCTCGGCCCAGAGTCGGCGCGCGATGTCATCAAGACCGGCCTGGCGATGGGCGCCGACGAGGGCGTGCTCCTCAACGACGCGGCGCTGTTCGACGGCGACAGCTACAGCACGGCCGTCGCCCTCGCCGCCGCCATCGAGAAGCTGGGGCCGGTCGACATCGTCATCTGTGGCCGCCAGGCGACCGACTGGGACTGCGGCGTCACTGGCCTCGCCATCGCCGAGCTGCTGGGTCTGGCCTCCGTCCACATCACGCGCAGTGTCGGCGTCGTCGACGGCAAGGTGCAGGCCGAGCGCGTCCTCAGCGACGCCTTCGAGACGGTCGAGGTGGCGACGCCCTGCGTCGTGACAGTCAGCAACGAGTTGGGCGAGCCGCGCTACCCGAAGCTGCCGCAGATCATGGCGGCGGCGCGCAAGCAGGTGGCCATCTGGACGGCCGCCGACCTCGGCGTGAGCGCCGACCAGGTCGGCGCCGCGGGCGCGCGCCTGAGCCTCGAGCGTCTCTACATCCCCCAGGTCAACAGCCAGTGCGAGCTCATCGGCGGCGACGGCCCGGAGGAGCTCGCGGCGAACCTGGCGGCGAAGCTGCGCGAGGCCAAGCTCATCTGACGAAGGAACAGGGAACAAGGAGCTAGGAGCAGGGAGACGGGCGCGGTGTCAGTAGGACGTCGGAGCGGGAGTGCAGAGGGCGCAGCGCCTCTGCCGGGGAGCTTGAGGGGTGTCCCCTCAAGTCCTCCCTTTCTTGAGCGCGGAGCAGCGCGCGAGCGATGCGGAGCGCCTACCGTATTCGGGTCGTGCAGCGTCTCCGGTGGCGAGAGGGGAGAGAAGCGATATGGCAGGTGAGTCGGGTATCCTCGTCCTGGCCGAACATCAGGCTGGCCAGCTCATCGGGCTGAGCAAGGAGCTGCTGGGCGCCGCGCGCCGCCTGGCCGACACCATCGGCCAGCGCGTGACGGCCGTGAGCTTCGGCGCCGGCGCCGCGGACGCCGCGAAGGAGGCCATCGCTCACGGCGCCGACGCGGCGCTCGTCGCCGAGAGCGCCGACCTCGACGAGTACCGCAACGACGCCTGGACGGCCGCTTTCACGGCGGCGGCGCGGGAGGTCAACCCGGCGGTCGTCCTCATGGGCCAGACGGCCGTCGGCCGCGACCTGGCGCCGCGGTACGCCATCCGCGCCGGCACGGCCGTGGCTATGGACTGCATCGACCTGGCTGTCCAGGACGGGAAGCTGGTGATGACGCGGCCGGTCTACGGCGGCAGCGCCCACGCCCAGTACACGAGCCGCACGCTGCCCCAGGTCGCGACGGTGCGGGCGAAGTCGCAGGAGCCACTGGAGCCGGACCCGTCCCGCCAGGGCGAGGTGCGCCAGCTGGCGGTGGACGTGAGCGGCGCGTCGTCGCGCGTTGTCGCGCGCCAGGAGATCAAGGCCGAGGGGCTGCGCCTGGAGGACGCGAAGGTCATCGTCTCCGGCGGGCGCGGCCTCGGCTCAGCCGAGGGCTTCGAGGCGCTGAACGAGCTGGCGCGCGTCCTCGGCGGCGCCGTCGGCGCCAGCCGCGCCGTCGTCGACCTGGGCTGGGCGCCGATCACGCTGCAGATCGGCCTGACGGGCAAGGTCGTGACGCCGGAGCTCTACATCGCCGTTGGCATCTCCGGCGCCAGCCAGCACCTGGCGGGCATCACGGGCGCGCGGACGGTCGTCGCCGTCAACAAGGACAGGGACGCCGACATCTTCAAGGTGGCGCGCTACGGCGCCGTCGTGGACTGGAAGCCCTTCCTGCCGGCGCTCGTCGAGGCGTGCCGGAAGCTGAAGGCCTGAGGGCGGCCTAGCTTGGTAGCGGGTCATTCTGGCCAGTCTCTTACGCCCACACGTTCGTGGTGAGCCTGTCGAACCACGATTCCTAGTCGAGCGGATCGTCCTTCGACAAGCTCAGGACGAACGGCATCCAGAATGACCCAGTACGCCTCCCTATCCCGCCGCGTCTTCGAGCAGCGAGGTCTCGGTGAAGAACGTGAGGCGGCCGGCGGCGAGGCCGTGGCCGGCGTGAAAGCGGCCGGCGTGCAGCGCCGCCAGCATCGCCTCCGGCGTCTCGATGACGTCCTCGAAGACGGTGCAGTAGTAGCCGATGCCGTGCGTCGAGTGGCAGTCGCTGCCGCCGACGACGGGCTTGCCCAGCAGCTTGGCCACCCGCAGCGCGATGACGTTCTCGCGCTCCGTGTTGGCGCCGTTGAGCGCCTCGATGGCGTCGACGTACTCGAAGAGGGGCAGCCTGGCGAGCTCCTCGGCCACGGGATGGACGGGCCGCCTGCCTTTGCGCATGTGGTAGGCGGGGTCGAAGATGTGGCGGAAGGGGTGGGCGGCGATGAGGTAGCAGCCCAGCTCGTCGGCGACGCGGCGCAGCCGCTCGATGCGGCCGATGCCGGCGACGTACTCGGGCAGGCCGACGGCGATGACGTGCCCCATCTCGGTCGACACCTCGACGCCGTTGTTGACGAAGAGCGGCGCCTGCTCCTGACGGTAGCGGCTCAGCGTGTGGCGGTCCCAGAGGCGGTCGTGCTCTGTGACGTTGACGCCGGAGAGGCCGACGCGCACCGCCGCCTCGGCGAGCAGCTCCGGCTTGAGGTCGCTGTCGTAGGCGCCCAGGACGGTGTGCATGTGCATGTCGATGATCGTTCCGGCCAAGGGCTGCCTCGTCCTCGCTTCTGAGCTGGCGTAAGCTTACCATCCTGGCGAGTCTGAGGCCCTACAGCCCGGCCGGACAGGCAGGGCTACAATGGGGCTGCCCCGCTAGGAGGCGAAGCGATGGCCGGCATCCTAGAAGGCGTGCGCGTCCTCGACCTGACCGTCTGGCAGCAGGGCCCCTACGCCAGCCTGCTGCTCGCCGACCTCGGCGCCGACGTCATCCACATCGAGGGGCCGGACGCGCCCGACCCCTCGCGCGGCCTCGTCGCCGCCGCACCGAACGGCCTCAACCACTACGTCGAGTCGCTCAACCGCGGCAAGCGCGCCATCACACTCGACCTGAAAGACGAGCGCGGCCGGGAGATTCTTCATCGCCTCGTCGGCGATGCCGACGTCTTCGTCTCAAATCTCCGGCTCCGGTCGCTGCGTCGCCTGGGCGCCGACTACGAGACGCTGGTCAAGCACAGCCCGCGCCTGATCTACGCCCACGCCTCCGGCTACGGGCCGCAGGGCCCGGACGCCGACCTGCCCTCCATGGACCTCCTCGGCCAGGCGCGCGGCGGCATCATGGCGGCGAGCGCGGACGCGGACGGGACGCCGCGCGGCCTGCCCACCGGCGTCGCCGACCAGGTGGGCGCCATCTCCCTTGCCTTCGGCGTCATGGCCGCCCTCTACCACCGCGAGCGCACCCGCGAGGGGCAGGAGGTATTCGCGTCGCTGTTGGGCAGCCAGATGGCGATCCAGGCGTTCCAGATCAGCGCCGTCCTCTTCGACGGGCCGCGCGGCGTGCCGGCGAGCCGCAACCCGTCCTGGCGCCCCTACCGCGCGAGCGACGGCCGCTGGTTCGCGCTGGCGATGATCGACGACTCGTTCTGGCCGGGCGTCTGCGCCGTCCTCGACCGGCCGGAGTGGCTGACGGACGAGCGCCGCAGCACGCTGGCGGCGCGGCAGGCGAACTACGAGCAGGTGGCGGCCGAGATGGGCGCCATCTTCGCGACGCGGCCGGCGGCGCACTGGGTCAGACTCTTCTCGGACGCCGATCTGCTGGCGGCGCCGGTGAGCTCCTGGGACGACGTCGCGGACGACCCGCAGGCCGCCGCTAACGGCTACGTCCAGAGCGTGGCGCGGGAGGACGGCGGCGCGCCGGTGCGCGTCGTCGGGCCGCCCGTCATCTTCGGCAAGACGCCGGCGCGCGTCCGCGGCTTCGCGCCCGAGTTCGACCAGCACACGGAGGAGGTGCTCCTGGAGGCCGGCTACGACTGGCCGGCGCTGGAGGCGCTGCGCCGCGCCGGCGTGATCGGCGTGCGCGTGGCCGGATAGGAGGGAAGGACGCCATGCAGAGCCAGGCAGCCGTCTTCAGAGGGATACGCGAGCCCGTCGGCATCGAGACGGTGACGGTGGATGAGCCGCGCGGCCGCGAGGTGCTGGTGCGCACCGTGGCGGCCGGCGTCTGCCACAGCGACCTGCACGTCGTCGAAGGGACGATCCGCATGCCGCCGCCCGTGGCGCTGGGCCACGAGGGCGCGGGCGTCGTCGAGGCGGTGGGCGAGGACGTGACCGAGCTGAAGCCCGGCGACCACGTCGTCGCCTGCCTCTCCGGCTTCTGCGGCGCCTGCGAGCAGTGCCTCTCCGGCCACCCGAACCTCTGCACCGGCCGCATCGCCGGCCGCAGGGCGGGGGCGCCGCCGCGCCTCTCCCGCGACGGCGAAGCCATCGCCCAGTTCGCCAACATCGGCGCCTACGCGGAGCGCATGCTCCTGCACGAGAACTCGGTCGTGAAGATCGACGCGGACCTGCCGCTGGACCGGGCGGCGCTGGTCGGCTGCGCCGTGCTTACCGGCGTCGGCGCGGCGCTGCGCACGGCCGAGCTGCGGGCCGGCCAGACGGCGGCGGTATTCGGCTGCGGCGGCGTCGGCCTCTCCATTGTCCAGGGCGCGCGCATCGGCGGCGCCCGCCAGATCATCGCCCTCGACGTCTTCGACTCGAAGCTCGAGATGGCGAGGGCGCTGGGCGCGACGCATGTCGTCAACACATCGCAGGAGGACGCCGTGCCGGCCGTGCGCGCCCTCACCGGCGGCGCCGGCGTCGACCACGCCTTCGAGGCCGTCGGCAACGTGGCGCTGGTGCGTCAGGCGGTGGAGAGCCTGGCGATCCGCGGCACGGCGACCATCGTCGGCGTGCCGCCTGCGGACGCGGTGTTCGAGGTCCCGTTCAGCGCCATCCGGCCGGAGTGCCGCGTCCAGACCTCGCGCATGGGCTCGAACCGCTTCCGCGTCGACATACCCCGCTACCTGGAGCTCTACCGGCAGGGCCGGCTGCTCCTGGACGAGATGATCACGCGCCGCGCTGGCCTTGGGGAGATAAACGACGCCTTCCGCGCCATGAAGGCGGGCGAGGTCGCGCGCACGGTGCTCACGTTCGACTAGCGGGCCTGTCAAGGCGAGGCGGTTCGAGGCGCGCCTCCCTACTGGATCTTCGTCCCGGCCTCTTCCTCGACGACGAGCATGGTCGCCTGGGGCGACTTGCCGCCGAGGCCCCGCGCGACGGCGCGCGTGTAGGTCTGCGAGGCGGCGGCCGTCATCGCCATCGGCACGGCGAGCTCGCGGCCGGCCTCGACGGCGAGGCCCACGTCCTTGGCGGCCAGCGCCAGCGCGAAGGACGGGTTCTCGAACTGACGCTCCAGCAGGCGCGGCACGTTCTGGACGTAGCGCGAGGAGCTGGAGACGTTCCACATCTCGTACAGGCGCTGCGCGGGGATGCCCGCCTTCACGCCCAGCGCCAGCGCCTCGTACAGCAGCACGCCGGTGGCGATGGTCATCAGGTTGTTGGAGAGCTTGACGATGTTGCCCAGGCCCACGCCTCCGACGTGGAAGACGTTGCCGCCGAAGGTGCTCAGCAGTGGCCTGACGACCTCGAACGTCTTGGCGTCGCCGCCGACGAAGACGGCCAGCGTGCCGGCCTCGGCGCCGGTCACCATGCCGCTCACCGGCGCGTCCAGGAAGGTCACGCCGCGGGAGGCCTCGATTCCGGCCAAGCGGCGCACCGAGCCGGGCAGGTTGCTGCTGAGATCGACGTGGATCAGCCCAGCGTGGGCGCCGGCCAAGATGCCCTCTTCGCCGAGGACGGCCTCGTCTACCTCCGGCGGCCCCGGCAGCGACGTGAAGACGACCTCGGTCTGCGCCGCGACGGCGCCGCCGCTGTCGGCCCAGGTCGCCCCCAGCTCGATGAGGTTGGCCGTCGCCTCCTGGCGGCGGTCGTGTACCACCAGCTCGTTGCCGGCCCGGATGAGATGACGGGCCATGGGGTTGCCCATGTGCCCCGTGCCCACGAACCCTACGCGCATCGTCCGCTCCTTTCTCAGTCGCGAGGAACCGGGAGGGGGAGTCCGAATCCGTTCGTCCTGAGCCTGTCGAAGGACGCGTGGTTCGACAAGCTCACCACGAACGGGATCAGGAGTCGCCCCGGTCTTGCTCCTCCTAGCCGCGCCTGATGATCGCACAGGCAGCCACGGCAGCGTCAACTCCCCGGCGCGAGTTGAAGTAATATGCGAAGGCGCGGCGGCTGCCGCAGGCAGGCCTGTCGAAGGACCGCGTCCTGAGCCTGTCGAAGGAGGAGTCAGCAATGGCCGGTGAGACCGTCCTCTGCGAGCGCGACGGGCCGGCGGCGATCGTGCGCCTGAACCGGCCCGAGAAGCACAACGCCATGAACCGCGAGCTGAACGCGGCGCTCGCTCAGGTCTTCGAGGCGCTGGAGGCGGACGAGACGGTGCTGGCCATCGTCCTCACGGGCGCGGGCGAGAGGGCCTTCTGCGCCGGCGCTGACATGAAGGAGCGCACCGAGGTCATGGATCGCCCTGCGAGCGCGGAGGGAGCACCGCGCGGCGCCAGCGGCGTCGCCGCCGTGACGCGGGCGACGAAGCCGGTCATCGGCGCGATCAACGGCTACGCCTATGGCGGCGGCGCTCACCTCGCCGTCAGCTGCGACTTCCGCCTCGCCTCGGCGACGGCCACCTTCCGCTTCGTCGGCGCCAGCTACGGGCTGGTCGTCGGCGGGGCGCAGCTGGCGCGCGTCGTCGGCCCGGCGATGGCGAAGGAGCTGCTCTTCACGGCCAAGGTCATCGACGCGCGGGAGGCGGAGCGCATCGGCCTCGTCAACCACGTCTACGGGCCGGCGGAGTTGCTGCCGGCGGCGGTCGAGATGGCGAAGCAGATCGCGGCGAACTCGCCGGCGGCCGTGCGCTGGGCGAAGCGGGTCGTCGACGCCTCCACGGTCATCGAGAAGGGCGTCGAGGCGGAAGCGCAGGCCGACCGCGAGCTGCGCGCCTCCGCGGAGCACGCGACGCGATTTCGAGAGGCGGCGGAGCGCATCGTCGGCGGAGGCCAGCGATGACGAAAGAGAGCGCCGGCCCCCTTGACGGCATCCGCGTCGTCGACCTGACGCAGGCGCGCGCCGGCCCGACCTGCGTCCGCGTCCTCGCGGACATGGGCGCGTCGGTTATCCAGGTCGTCCGGCCTGGCCCGGCTCAGGGCTTCGAAGGAGGCCTGCCCAGTTTCGACCGCGAGAACCTGCACCGCAACAAGCGCTCGGTGGCCATCGACCTGCAGACGGAGGCGGGCCGGGACGTCTTCTTGCGGCTGGTGCGCGACGCGGACGTCGTCGTCGAGAACTTCCGGCCGGACGTCAAGCACCGCCTGGGCATCGACTACGAGACGCTCTCCGCGGCCAACGAGAGGCTGGTCTACGGCAGCATCTCCGGCTTCGGCCAGACGGGGCCCTATGCCAGCCGGCCGGGCGTCGACCAGATCGCGCAGGGCCTCGGCGGGCTGATGAGCATCACGGGGCCGCCGGGCGGCGGGCCCTGGCGCGTCGGCATCGCCATCTCTGACTTGGCGGCGGGGATGTTCCTGGCGCATGGCATCCTCGCCGCGCTGCTGGAGCGAGAGCGCTCCGGCAAAGGCCAGTGGGTGCAGACCTCGCTCCTCGAGGCGATGGTTGCCATGCTCGACTTCCAGGCGACGCGCTGGCTCATCGGCCGCGAGGTGCCGCCGCAGGCCGGCAACGACCACCCGACGCTCTTCCCCATGGGCGTCTTCGAGACCGCGGATGGCCCCATCAACATCGCCGCCAGCGGCGGCCGCATGTGGCGCGACTTCCTCGAGGTCATCGGCAGGCAGGGGCTAGCCGATGACGAGCGCTTCCGCGAGCCCGCCTCGCGCGCCCGCCACCGCGAGGAGCTGCGCGAAGCCTGCCAGGAGGCGCTGCGTCAGAAGCCCTCCGCCTACTGGATCGAGGCGCTGAACGCTGTCGGCGTGCCCTGCGGGCCGATCCTGTCGATCGACCAGGTCTTCGAGGACGCGCAGGTGCGGCACCTCGGCCTGGCGCAGGCCATCGCCAGCCCGCACTTCGGCAGCCTGGCGATCGTGCGGCCGCCGCTGACGCTGTCGCGGACGCCGGCCAGCCTGCGCCGCGCCGCGCCCCTGCCCGGCGAGCACACGGCGGAGGTCCTGCGCGAGATCGGCTTCGAGGACGGGGAGATCGAGCGGCTCAAGGAGACAGGCGTCGTCGCCGGCTAGGCGTGACGGGAGAGAGGGAGGACTGAGCCATGGCGAGGGCGGCCCTGACCCTGAGGACGGCGTTCAGCGACGCGCCTCCCCTGAAACCGCTGCTCGACGGCGCCGTGCAGCCGGCTGGCGCCAGCCTCGATTGGGAGCAGGTGAACATCGTCGCCGCCTTCCGCAGCATGTGCCGGAGCCTCAACTACGACCTCTGCGAGATGGCGGTGGTGACCTACTTCGCCGCCCGCTGGTACGGCATCGCCATGACGGCCATCCCCGTCTTCCCCCTCTCGAACCTCGTCGGGCGGCCCGGGGCCTTCACCGTCAACACGAGGTCCGGCGTCGAGACGCCGAAGGACCTCGAGGGGCGCCGGGTGGCGGTGCGCTCCTACACGCTGACGCCGGGCACCTGGGCGCGCAGCGTCCTG
>DATBWN010000233.1:0-3634 GCA_036514755.1 Dehalococcoidia bacterium
TGGTCTCTTTGTGGGCCATCGTTCGCCTCCTTGGCGGCTCCACCGATGTCCCCCGCGTAGGGGTGCGAGGCAGACGCTACCACTAGATGTAGAGGCTGTCAAGCGGGACGAACCCCATATTTTGTGGCCGAGGCGCGAAGCGTGGTGGTCATAAGACGAGGCGTTATGGTCAGCGAAAGACGGGCCATCGCCGTCAGCTGAACCGCCGTGGTAGACTTAGACGACCGAAGGGGAGTAGTCCTTCGCGTGGCATCGACATGCTTCTCCTTCCAGGAAGGAGGCGGTGCCACGGTCCTTCCAAGGGCGGACGAGACTTTCGGCCAGTGCATGCGTTTGCTGCGTATGTGTTGGCTGAGGTCTCGGAGACACAGGCCGACACAGCAGCGGGGAGGTTGCGTGTCGGCTTTCTTGATCTCGTTCGCGATCATCTTCGCTGCCGAGATGGGCGACAAGTCGCAGCTCGTCGCCCTCTGGTTCGCGACCCGCTATCGCTGGTGGCTGGTCCTGGCGGGAGTGACGGTGGCGACGCTAATCGTCCATCTCGGCTCGGTACTCATCGGGCGGGCGTTTGATGAGTTGCTGCCGCGCAGCCTGCTCCTGACCCTCGTCGCCCTGTCCTTTTTCGCCTACGCGGCCTGGAGCGTGCGAGGAGACGCGATCGGCGGTGACGCTGTCGCCCGGCGCTTTCCCTTCTTCGGCGCCTTCGGGGTCGTAGCGGCCTCCTTCTTCATCTCGGAGCTCGGCGACAAGACGCAGTTGGCCACGATCACGCTGGCGGGCGACCGGTCAGAGGCCGTGGCGGTTTGGTTGGGGTCCACGTTCGGCATGGTGGCCGCGGACGGGGCAGCGATCGCGGCAGGGAGCATCGCGGGACAGCGTTTGCCGAGGCGGGCGCTCGCTATCGGAGCAGCGGCCCTGTTTTGCCTCTTCGGCGCCCTGGCACTGATACGGGCCTTCGCATAGGAGGACGCGCGTCTGCGCCCCTTAGCGCGCCGTAACGCCCCGGCGCAGGAAGGCGGGCAGCTCCGTATCGACCTGAGGCAGCTCCGCCCAGGGGCCGCGAGCGGGCTCGTCCGCGGCGCCGATCTCGCCGGCGACAACCGCGTGACGCCTCTCCTCGTGCCGGCTCGGCGCCTCGAAGCCCGTCGCGATGACCGTCACCTTCACCTCGTCGCCGAGCTCAGGGTCGATGGCGGCGCCGAAGACGATCTCGGCGTCCGGGTCGACGACCTCGGCGATGACCTGGGCGGCGAGGTGCACCTCCTGCAGGCCGAGGTTCTTGCCGCCGACGACGTTGAACAGGACGCCGCGCGCGCCCTGGATGCTGACGTCCAGCAGCGGGCTAGTGATGGCGGCGCGGGCGGCGTCGGCGGCACGGTTCTCGCCGCGGCCCTTGCCGATGGCGAGGAGCGCCGGCCCGGCCTCGCCCATGACGCGGCGGATGTCGGCGAAGTCGAGGTTGATGATGCCGGCCAGGACGATGACCTCGGAGATGCCCTGGATCGCCTGGCGCAGGACGTCGTCGGCGGTGCGCAGGGCGTCCTCGAAGCTCACCTTCGGGTCGCAGATGGCGAGAAGGCGGTCGTTGGGGATGACGATGAGCGTATCGACCTTCTCCCTCAGCTCGGCGATGCCTTCCTCGGCGCGGAGCATGCGCCGCGTCCCTTCGAAGCTGAAGGGCCGCGTCACGACGCCGATGGTCAGGGCGCCGCACTCGCGGGCGACCTCGGCGACGATGGGTGAGGCGCCGGTGCCGGTGCCGCCGCCCATGCCGGCGGTGACGAAGACCATCTCGGCGCCGCGGACCGCCTCCTTGAGCTCGTCACGGCTCTCTTCGGCGGCGCGCAGGCCGCGGGCGGGGTCGCCGCCGACGCCGAGGCCCTTGGTCAGCTTGTCGCCGATGCGGATGCGGACGTCGGCGTCGACGTGGGTGAGGGCCTGGGCGTCCGTGTTGACGGCGACGAGCTCGACGCCGGCGGTCTTCTCGGCGGCCATGCGGCTGACGGCGTTCGAGCCGCCGCCGCCCACGCCGATGACCTTGATCAGCGGTAGGCCATCGTAGTCACGGGTCTTCATGGTGCAGTCCTCCTAACCCTGGATTGGCGGGATCCCCCGGGTGGGTGAGACGCGTTCACGGGCTGCGCATCCTGCGCCCGCCGACCAGTCGGCTGGCTTGTCTGCTTCGCCCATAAGAGGGGTGTTCCTGAGGGGACTACCCCTCAGACTACCCGCGCAGAGGCGCTGCGCCCTCTGCACTCCCGCTTTCGCGGTCAAACCACGCCAACGGGGGTACAGGGGGTGCAACCCCCTGACGGGGGGCATGGGGGGTGTCCCCCCAACCCTCTCTAAAACAACCTGCGGAGCAGACCGATAGGGATGCGAAGCCATCAGGCTACTCCGGCAGGAGGACGCGCACCCAGTTGCCCAGGCGCTTGAACAGCCCATCGAAAACGGTGGGCGAGGCCACGTGGTGCACGGCCGGCGCCAGCTCCTGGACCCCGACGGCCCACTGCAGCAGGCCGACGCCGGCGGCGAAGGCGGGGTCGTGCAGCTCGTCGACGAGGCCGAAGATGTGGGCCGGCAGGCCGACGCGCGCCGGCAGGTTCGTCACCTGCTCGGCCAGCAGGTCGAGGCCGGGAAGGCGGGCGCTGCCGCCCGTGAGGACGAGGCCGGCGGAGATGAACTCGACCTCGGTGGCGCGGCCGACCTCCGTGACGATCATCTCGAGCAACTCCTCGCAGCGGGCCTGGATGATCTCGCAGACGCGGCGGCGGGCGTAGACGCGGTGGCGCTCGGCGCCGAACGCCTCGATCTCGATCTCCTCGTCGGCGGCCACGGCGCTGGGGATGGCGTGACCGTAGACCTGCTTCGCCGTCTCGGCGCTCTGGTAGGGGCAGCGCAGGCCGACGACGAGGTCACGCGTGACGTGGTTGCCGCCCACGGGCAGCGTCGCGGTGTGGAGGATGCTGCCCTCGACGAAGACGGCGATGTCGGTGCAGCCGCCGCCGATGTCGGCGAGGACGACGCCCTGGCGCTTCTCCTCCGGGCTGAGGACGGCCTCGGCGCTGGCCAGGGGCTGGAGGACGAGCTCGTCCACCTGGACGCCGGCGCCCTCAACGACCTTGGTGACGTTGGCGACGGCGCTGGCGGCGACCGTGATGATATGCGCTTCGACGTCGAGGCGCTGGCCGTACATGCCCAAGGGGTCGCTGACGCTGTCCTGGCCGTCGACGACGAAGTAGCGCGGCAGGACGTGGAGGATCTGGCGATTGCTGGGGATGCTGATGATCTTGGCGCCCTCCAGCGCGCGGGCGATGTCTTCCTCGGAGATGGGTCGCGAGCGGTCGGGCACGGCGACGATGCCGCGATTGTTGACGCTCTGGACGTGGGCGCCGCCGAGGCCGACGTGGGCGGAGAGGATGCGCGTGCCGCTGGCCCGCTCCGCCTTCTCGACGGAGGCGCGGATGGCGTCCGTGGCGTCGCGGATGTTGTCGACCATGCCGCGGCTGAGGCCGGCCGAGGGCGTCGCGCCGACGCCGAGGATGCGCGTCTCGCCCGTGCCCGCCACCTCGCCGACGATGGTGCAGATCTTCGTCGTGCCGATGTCTATGGCCGCGAAGGTGCCGCTCTTCAC
>DATBWN010000234.1:0-5786 GCA_036514755.1 Dehalococcoidia bacterium
TCGCCCACTCCTTCGCCAGCTCGTCGACGACCTTCTGGCGAAACTCGTCGACGCCGATCTTGTGCAGGAGGAACTTGATCCGCGCCTTGTTCAGGTTCTTGCGCAGGAGGCCCGGCAGGTCGCCCTCGCGGTCGAAGACGCGCAGGATCGCCTCGGCGACGCGGATGTACTCGCCGTCGTCGACGCGGGCGAACTCCCAGACCGTGTCGGCGCGGCGCGGCATCGTCGACGTGCCGCCGCCGACCACGATCTCGAAGCCCTTGACGCCGTCTCGCAGCTTCGCCAGGAAACCGAGGTCGTGGTAGGGCGTGCCGGCGCAGTCGTGCGGGCAGCAGGAGAACGCGGTCTTGAACTTGCGCGGAAGGCGCTGGCAGATCGGGTTGCGCAGCATGTTGCGCGCGTAAGCCACAAGGTAGGGCGTCGTGTCGAAGACGTTGTCCGGGGCGATGCCGGCGTAGGGGCAGCCGGTGACGTTGCGCACCGTGTGGGCGCAGGCCTCGCGCGTCGTCAGGCCGGCCCGGCCGATGATGCGCATGACCTCAGCCGCGTCGTCCAGGTTGACGAAGTGGAACTGGAAGTTCTCGCGCGTGGTGATGTGGCCGCGGTGCAGCGCCGAGTAGGTCTCCGAGACCTCGGCCAGGGCGTCCATCTGGTCCGCGGTGATGCCGCCGTAGGGCAGCTTGATCCGCATCATCTGGTTGTCTTCCTGGCGCTGGCCGTAGGTGCCGCGCGAGAGGCGGAAGAGCTGGAACACGGTCGGGTCTTCGTCGCCGATGCGGAAGCGCTTCGCCCGCTCCTCGAACTCGTCGATCTCCTCCAAGCTCACGGGCAGGACGAAGCCGGGTCTTATCTCGGCCGGTGCTTTCGGGTGACGGCTGCTGCTTGCCACGGCTGCGGCCCTCCGATGCAAAGTGGACTAAGTTGACCGACGTACTAGACAAACTACGCCGCTGACCTCTGGATGTCAATCGCGGAGGGCGGCCCGCGCCTAGCTTATGCGCGGCAGCTTGCCCGTTTGCCTGATTGGGAGGGGGGTGGGGCGGCGCGGGGCTACGGCAGGCGGTTGAACCAGAGTAGGCCGAGGCCGCCGGCGAGGACGGAGATGATGAGGGCGCCCGCGGCGAAGGCGAAGGTCACCTCCGTCTCCTCCTCCTCCAGCTCGCGCTCGCGCGAGAGCTCGTCGTAGATCTGGCGCAGGCCCTCTTCGTCCTGGGCGCTGAAGTAGCGGCCGCCCGTCTGTTCGGCCACGCTCTGCAGCGTCGACTCGTCCAGGCGCGTGTAGACGCTGCGGCCTTGGATCACCAGCACCGTGCCTTCCGGCGTGCCGATGCCGATGGTGTACACCTTGATGCCGGCCGCTGCGGCGGCCTTCGCGACCTCCAGCGGGTCCGGCCCGACGTTGCTCTGCCCGTCCGAGAGGAGGACGATGCTCGCCGGCGGCGGATCGCTGCCGGGCGCCGGCGTCGGCGTCGGCTCGTTGGGCGAAAGCGGCGCCTCGGTGGGGGCGTCGCCCGTCTCCTCGCGGATCGCGTCCAGGGCAACCTGCAGCCCGGAGCCGATGTTCGTGCCGCGCTGCGGTCGCAGCCGCGCCAGGGCGTCCAGCACCTCGCCCCGCTCGCGCGAGGGCGCCGCGACCAGCGCCGCGTAGTCGCTGAAGGAGACGATGCCGATCTTCACGCCCCGCGGCTGCTTCTTGACGAACTCGCGCACCGCCGCCTTCGTCGCCTCCATCCGGTTCGGCTCCACGTCCTGGGCGAACATCGAGCCCGAGACGTCGATGGAGAGGATGATGGTGCCGGTGTTCTGCGGCACCGGGATCGTCGCCTGCGGCCGCGCCAGGGCGATGACCAGCGCCGTCAGCGCCGTCAAGTAGAGCGCCGCCGGGATGTGCCGCCTGATCCCCGGCCCGCGCCCGACGGCCTGCGCCACGAGAGCGACGCTGGCGTAGCGCAGGGCGTAGCGCCGGCGCCGCTGCTGCATCCAGACGTAGAGGCCCGCCAGGACCGCCACCAGGACGAGGAGTATGAGCGCTTCCGGCCACTTGAACGTCATCGCAACGCCACCCCCACCGCTCTGCCCGCCGAGCGCCGCCGCGACTCCCGTCGCAGGTGGGCGAAGCGCGCCACGTCTCGCACCAGGTCGCCGTCCGTCGAGAGGCGCAGCAGGTCGATGCCGTGGCGCGCGAACAGGCGCTCGAGACCCAGGCGTCGCTCCGCCACCAGGGCTTGGAAGCGGGCCTGGAAGCCGGCGTCGTTCGTGTCGACGTAGACCTGCTCTCCCGTCTCCGCGTCCTCCAGCACCAGCGGGCCGATGAGCGGCATCTCCTCCTCGCGCGGGTCCCAGAGCCAGACGGCGATAACCTCGTGGCGCTGGGCCAGGCGGGTGAGCGGCGCTTCCCAGCCTTCGGCGAGGAAGTCCGAGACGATGAAGACCATCGAGCGACGCCGCAGCGTCTCCGCCGCGCGATCCAGGATCGAGGCCAGGTCGGTCACGCCCGTGGCGCTCCGCCGGTCCGGCCGCACGAGCTGGTGCAAGAGTCGCAGGGTCTGCAGCGTGCCGCCGCGCGGCGGCACCACCTCGTCGACGGCGTGCGAGAAGAGCATCGCCCCCACCTTGTTGCCGTGGCGCGTCAGCAGGCGAGAGAGCACGGCCGTGAAGTCGACGAGGAGGTCGCGCTTCAGCGCCCGCGCCGTCCCGAACTCGACCGAGGGCGACAGGTCGAGCAGCAGCCAGGCGGTCACCTCGCGGTCCTCCATGTACTGACGCACGTAGGGGTGGTCCATGCGCGCCGTGACGTTCCAGTCCATGTAGCGGACGTCGTCCTCCGCCTGGTACTCGCGCACCTCCGCCAGGTCGAAGCCGTGGCCGGTGAACAGGGAGCGGTAGTCGCCCTGCAGCAGGCCGTCCAGCCGCCGCACGACGTGCCACTCCAGGCGTCGCAGCAGCGCCTCGGCGTCCTCCGGGCGCCGCGCCGGCGCCGCGAGACCGGCCTTCTCACGCGTCGCCACCTGGTTCATGCCTGGGGCGCTCCGCCGGCGATCTCGAGGCCCTGGGGCCGCTCGGCCAGCCGCGGGTCGTCCGTGAAGGGGCGCGTCGGCCGCGGCACCGCCGCCAGCACCCGCTCGATGACCACCTCCGCCGTCACGCGGTCGGCCAGCGCCTCGTAGGAGAGGACGAGGCGGTGGCGCAGGACGTCCGGCGCCAGCTCGACGATGTCCGGCGGCACGACGTAGTCCCGGCCGCGCGAGAGCGCCAGGGCGCGGGCGCAGAGGATGAGGTTGATGGAGGCGCGCGGGCTGGCGCCGAAGGAGATGTAGGGGGCGAGGTCGCCCAGGCGGAAGTCATCGGGCCGGCGCGTCGCGCTCACCAGCCGCACCGCGTACTCCATCAGTTCCGGGTCGACGTAGACGGCGTCCGCCTCCTTCTGCAGCGCCAGCAGCTCGTCCGTCGTCAGGATTTGGCGCGGCGGCGCCAGCGTCCCCGTCATCCGCTGGACGATGACCACCTCCTCGCGGTCGGTCGGGTAGCCGACGAGCACCTTGAGCATGAAGCGGTCGACCTGCGCCTCCGGCAGGGCGTAGGTGCCTTCCGTCTCGATCGGGTTCTGCGTCGCCAGGACGAGGAAGGGGTCCGGCACCTTGTGCGTCTCGCGGCCGATGGTCACCTGGCGCTCCTGCATCACCTCCAGCAGCGCCGACTGCACCTTCGCCGGCGCGCGGTTGATCTCGTCCGCGAGCAGCAGGTTCGTGAACACCGGCCCCAGCGACGTCGTGAAGTCGCCGCTGCGCTGGTTGTAGATTCGCGTGCCGACGAGGTCGGCCGGGACGAGGTCGGGCGTGAACTGGATGCGGTTGAACTGGCCGCCAACGACCTGCGCGAACGTGCGGATGGCCAGCGTCTTCGCCAGGCCGGGCACGCCCTCGACGAGGACGTGGCCGCGCGCCAGCAGGGCGACGACGATGCGCTCCAGCAGCACCTCCTGGCCGACGATGACCTTCTTCACCTCGAAGAGCATCTGCTCCAGAGGCGTCCCTTCCTGAACCTCCGACTGCGTGACCATGTCCGCTCCTTGCCCCGAAAGTAGTTTCCCCGAGCCTCAGCCTAGGGGCGCCATGATGGCGCCCGCCGCCTCGATGGGCACGGCGAAGCCGAGGCCGATGAAGACGCGCGCGTTCGTGGGATTGATGATGCCGCTGACGATGCCGATGACGCGGCCGTTCATGTCGACCAGCGGCCCGCCGGAGCTGCCCGGGTTCACCGCCGCGTCGAACTGGATCATGCCCTGGATGACCTGCTGCGTCTCCTCGACGAAGAAGCTGCGCCCCAGGCCGCTGACGATGCCCTCGCTGACGCTCCCCTGCAGGCCGAAGGGCGAGCCGATGGCGAGCACCTTGTCGCCCGGCCGCACGCCGCCCGATAGCGTCGCCGGCTGGACGCTGCTCGGCAGGCCGCGCACCCGAACCACGGCCAGGTCACGCTCCGGCAGCGTCTGGGCCACGGTCCCCGGGGCCGTCGTCCCGTCGAAGAACTGCACCGTCACCGTCTCCGTCCCGGCGACGACGTGGTAGGCGGTGAGGATGGCGCCGTTGAGGTCGACGACGACGCCGGAGCCCGTCCGCGTCGCCTGGCCGGCCGGCAGGCCCGCCGGCTGCCAGGTGATCTGCACCACGGACGGCCGCAGCATCGCGTAGATCTCCGGCTCCACCGGCGGCGCCGGCGTTATCTTCTCGATACGCTCATCCGCCAGGCGCTGGATGTCGGCGTCGTCGTAGCGGCCTGCGGGTGGGTCAAGTTGCAGGACGAGGAGCATGATGGCGACGCCGAGCAGGGCGCCGCCGAGGGCGGTGAGGGGGGTGCGATAGCGCTGCAGCAGACGAGACACCATCAGACAGCACGGGCCGACAGGGTCGGCCTCGCGTTCCATGGTACTCCCTGGCGCCGTCGATTGGTAAAGCGACGGTTAAATAAGCCCTAAGCGGCCGCCTCGCGCGTTAGCCGGCGCGACAGCAGGTTGTAGGCGAACATGAAGGCTCCGATCGCCAGCCGCATCTGCCACCTCGACGCCTGCAGCCGGCCGCGGAGGGCCGGCACGCGCCTCGCCAGCAGGCTGGCGCCCAACACGGCGACGAGGGAGAACAGCAACGCCCCGGCCACGGCCTTCAGCTGGGCAGTCTCCAGGGACGTGAAAGCTGGCGCCGTCGCACCCTGCTCGTTCGCCACTACCTCAGCCCTCCTTCACTGCGGCCGCCGGCCGCGCTTCCCACTCCTGACGCTTCGCCTCGGCGGCGCACCAGGGGCAGTCGCCGTCCGGATAGAGCGCCGTGTAGCGGCAGTTGCCGGCGGCGTCCGTGTGGCGCCAAGAGAGCGAAGCCAGGGGCCCGTCCCGCGCCACCAGCCGTCGCAGCAGCTCGTCGTCCGGCAGGTTCACCGCCCGACGCGCTCCTCGACGGCGTAGAGGCCGCAGAGCCGGCAGACCACCACCCTCGCGTCGTAGAGGCCGAGGTCGCCGTCGACTTCGACGCCCACCGCCTCCGACCAGTCGTGCTCGCAGCCGCCCTCGGTCAGGGCAACGGGCGCCAGCTCCTCCAGGCGGCAGTCGCAGCGCCAGTAGGCGCCGCACCTCGGGCAGAGCTTCTCCTCCATCGCGCAGATGATACATGTAGCTGCAGCCCTTCAGGTCTGCCTCTCGCGACAGGCAGGTCTGAAGACCTGCAGCTACGGCCGGCGAAACGAACCGGCTAGCGCCCCGGCCGCGGCGGCCTCAGGTCCGGCCGCAGGTCCTTCCA
>DATBWN010000235.1:0-23100 GCA_036514755.1 Dehalococcoidia bacterium
GACTTCCCGAATTCGCCGTCGTTGACGACATCAAGCCCCACGTCGACCTGCTTTCGCACGACGTCGGCGACGGCGGCTCGGAGCGTCTCCTCATACGCTCGCCCATCGTACGGCTCTCGCGCCCGCTGACGATTCGCGAACTCGATCAGCTCCGGCGGCCGGATCAGGCTTCCTGTGTGAGTCGTGAGGAAGCGCCCTTCGCTACGTCTCATGCTCGCCGTCCGCCCTTATCTCCGCCAAAGCCTCTTGCTCGCGATGCGCGCGCCTTCGACCATCGCTGCCAGCTTTGCCCAGACGACCTCCTTGTGGCCGACGCGGGAGCCGATGCCGCAGTCGGTGCCGGTCTGGACGTTCTCGCGGCCGACGCGCTCCGCGTAGTTGACGATCCGCTCCGCCACTAGCTCGGGGTGCTCCACCAGGTCGGTCGCGTGGGCGATGACGCCCGGCATGAGCATCTTGCCGTCTGGCAGCTTCACGTCGTCCCAGACGTGGTACTCGTGCTCGTGGCGCACGTTCGCCGCCTCGATGGAGTACTGCGTGGCGTTGATCTTGAGCATGAGGTCGGCGATGTGGCGCAGCTCGATGTCGTTGACGTGGGGGCGGTGGCCGCTGCCCCAGCAGGTGTGGAAGCGCACCAGCTCCGCAGGCAGGCCGCGCAGCGAGTCGTTGAGAATCTCGACAGCCCATTCGAGGTACTTCCTGTACTGCGACACGTCCCAGTCCGGATAGAACATCCAGGTGGTGCAGAACTCCGGCTCGTCGACCTGGACGATGAGGCCGGCGTCGGTTATCGCCTTGTACTCCTCGCGGCAGGCCTCGGCGACGGCCATCATGTACTCGTCTTCGGTCCTGTAGTGCTCGTTGGCCACGCCGGCGCCGAGGCTAAGCGGTCCGAGGGCAGCGATGTAGCCCTCGACGTCCTTGCCGGCGATGGCAGCCTTGAGGTTTGCCACGTCTGCCTTGATCGCCTCGTGGGCTGTGTACTTCACGGGCCCCGTGCAAACGCGGACCTGCGCGCCCAGTTGCCTGACCTCGCCCGGGGTCGCGAAGCCGGGGCGGACGGGGCCGCCGGAGCCGGCGAACCAGAGACCGGAGGCGAAGAAGCCGGGGAAGTCGCGGCGATCGCGCTCCGCCGTGCCGGCGCGCTTCGGGGGCTTGCCGGGGTCGGCGGGACGGGTCTCGAAGCCGCTGACGCGGTCCTGCATGTAGCCGCCGTAGCTGCCCGCCTTCACGTACTCGCCGTCGTTGACGATATCGACGCCGATCTCCGCCTGCCGCTCGACGATCCAGCGGACGGCCTTCGGCAGGCGCTCCTGGTAGTCCTTGCTGAGCGAGAGGTCGCGCACCAGCCCGCCGTGGATGAGCTCGTTCAGCTCGTCCGGGCGCGGCAGGTTGCCGGCGTGGGAGACGAGGATGCGGTCTGTGCTGCGCCTCATTTCCTCGCCTCGCTGAGCAAAGCGGCCAGGTCGTCTTGCGGCGTGAGGTAGCGCCCGGACAGGGCGTCGCAGCGGCCGGAGGCGAGCTCAATGCACATCTCGGCGCAGCGTCGCAGGCCCGGCGAGGGGTCCTCACCGGCCTCCTTGCGGCGCCTGAGGTTTCCGACGAAGCCTGGCAGCCAGCGCTGGGCGTCGGGGTCGGCCATCGTCAGCTCAGACAGCTCCGTAACGACGTCGCCCGGGTGGATGACGAAGGCGGAGACGCCGTGCTCCCTGCCCTCGAGCGCCAGGTGCTCCGTCAGCCGGATCTGAGTTGCCTTCCCCGTCGCGTAACCGGAGAGATGCGGCCTGGCTGCCGTCCCGGCAGGGCTCGCGACGATGATGACGCGACCGCCGCCCCGTTCGACCATGCCGGGGACGAAGGCGTTGATGTAGAGCATGGCGCCGAGCACGTGGACGCGCTGCGCTTGCCACCAGCGCTCCGGGTCCACGTACCAGACGGGGCCGAAGGGCCACGGCACGGCGGCGTTGTGCACCAGCAGGCTCACGGGCCCCAAGCGCGCCTCCGTCTCGCGCTTCACACGCTCGACGTCGTCGCGCTCAGTCACGTCGCCGGCGACAGCGAGCGCGGTGCCGCCTGCCTTCTCGATGGCGGCAACGGCCTCGTCCAGCTCCCTCTTGGTGCGCGCTGTTACGGCGACGGCCGCGCCCGCGGCCGCCAGGCCCTCCGCTATCGCTCGGCCGAAGCCCCGCCCGCCGCCTGTGACAACGGCGACCTGCCCATCCAACTCATCTCCCACCATCCACTCCCTTCTGGGTGGTGAGGCAAGCTACTGGCGCGCGGGCAGTGCCCGCTCCCCTCTCGCGCTATTCTAGGCCTTCTTGTTCACGGGCGGCTTCGTCTCGTCGACCCACAGGTTAACCCAGTAGTCGATGACGCTGTTGCCGGCCCAGACGGCGTGGTTCTGGAGCACGGGCCAGACCACACCAAACTCGCCGGTCTGGCCGTTGTTCTGGACCGTGAAGTCGCCGCCTGGATAGCGCGGGCGGTAGTTGTACTTCGCGACGTAGCGCTGGAACTCGTAGCCCAGCTCGAAGAGCTTCTTGTTGTCGAACTCCAGTGCCATCTTGGCTGCGAAGTCGTTGATCGTTCGGTCGCCTTCGGCGCTTGGACCGCTGCTGTCCGGGTTGGAGCCGGGCCAGAAGAAGCCGCCCTTAGCGTAGTGGTTCTTGATGTACTGGGCCGGATGGTGCGAACCGCCGCCGTCGATGCCCACCGTCGTGCCGACGAAGTCGCCGGGCGGCGTGGTTGTGTACGCCGTGAACTCGGCAACCGTCTTGATGGCGTTCGTCATCGTGAAGCCGGCCTCGGCGATGATGCCTGCCATCACGTCCATGGAGTATGGACTGGTGGCGAAGACGCGGTTGTAGGCGTTCTCGAACTTGACGCCGTTGGCGAAGCCGGCGGCGGAGAGGAGCTTCTTCGCCTCGGCGACGTCGTCGGCGCGCGTCTTGCCGAGCGTGAAGTACTTGGCGTTCTCGCCGAACTCCTTGCTCTTCGGGTCGAGCCAGGTGCCCTTGTACATGCCGTTGGGCATGCCCGTCTCGTTGCAGGGAAAGCCGGCGTTCCAGCGCACGTTCGTCGGTATGCCCTGCGCTTCCAGCTTGTCTGTGAGGTAGATGATCGTGATGAAGGCGTCACGGTCCCAGGCATAGGACATCGCCTGGCGCACGCGGGTGTCCTTGAAGGGCGAGTCCTTCGAGATGCCGAAGCGCATCGTCTCGGGGTCGGACGCGTAGGAGAGCGTCAGCAGGAGGTCAGGGACGTCCTGCTTCAGCTTGAGGATGTCCTCCGTGCGGAGCGCGAAGGGCATCTGGTGCCAGATGTTGCCAGTGCGAAGCTGAGCCGACACCGCGGCCGGGTCCTGCAGCAGTGGCAGATCGACCGCGTCGGCGAACGGCCGTTTGAAATCATCACGCAGCTCGTAGTTGGGGTTGCGCTTTAGGTACAGTCCCACAGAATTCTCGGCCTTGTCGATGTAGAACGGGCCGGCGCTGATCAGCGTCTTGGCGAAGTCGATGGCGCCGTTGGCGCCCTCTTTCGGGAAGATGTAGAAGCCGCCGGCCTCCCAGTTGGAGAACGCCTGGGTGATGGCTGAGTTGGGCTGCTTCAGCTTCAACTGAACCGTCCGGTTGTCGATCTTCGTCATTGACAGAACGGGCGCTTCCGGGTTGGCCTCGTTGACTACCTCAGTGCGGCGGAAGGCAGACGGCAGCGACCTCCATCTATCCCAGGTGAAGAGGATGTCATCCGCATCGATGGTGCGGTTGCCGACGCTGGCCGGCACGCCCGCGTGGAAGGTCGGCGAGAGGGGCGAGAACTTCGCCTGCGCGTTGATCTTGTAGGTCAGCGTCAGCTTGTCGGGCGTGTACTCCCAGCTCTCGGCCACGTCGCCTACCGAGCCGAGCTCAGGGTCAGCGAGCACGGCGGGCTTGTACCTGCTCAGCTTGCTGCCGCAGAGAAGGATGGCGAACGAGTGGCCGAAGGGCCAGTTGTGAATGTCAAAGTTCAAAGGGTAGGCTTGGGCGTAGCCTTTGATTACCCCTCCGCGCTTGGCGCCCTTCGTCGTGTCCGATGGCTTGTAGATGACGCCGGACGCGCCACCTTCTCCTCCTCCTCCCTCCTCCTTGCCGCCGCCGCACGCGGATAGGATGGCCGCGCCGGCGGCCAGCCCGCCAGTCGCCGCTAAAGCGCGGCGCCGGCCGAGCCGCCTGCTGAGAACCCGGTTCCAGTAGGTCGCGTTCATAGCCCCCTCCTTAGATGCCGAAGTTTTGTTGGGAGAGTAAAGAACATTACACGAGTTGTCAAGCCTTCGAGACAAGTCTGAAGGGGCGCGGAAGGCGGCGACATCCTTCGCGGGGCAGTCAGAGGAGCTCGCGCCTTGATGCACGAAGGTGTAACACGCACTGTGGGTTTGGCGTGGAAACATCGCCTGACGAAGCTGAGGGCCGCCCTCTCGACGGCCCTCAACCGGGAGCGCCAACTCCGCCGCTACTGGGAAAGCTGAGCTGGCAAAGCGAGCTTAGAACGGCACTCGCACTTAGTCAACCCGGTAAAGTAAATGCGCGAGCGAAGAGAAGAGAAGCGGCCCGGTGGGGGCGTCAGGCCGTGCGCGCTCTCCTGGACGACGCGGCGGCCATGGAGCGCCGCTGCCGCGCTGACCGTAGGGCCACAGACTCTTGCCTCGGTGAAGAGGCGGAAGCTTTGCTCGGTGCCTCCGCCACCATTTCCAGGACCCGCGCCTCTCCAGCCAGGGTGAAGAAGTGAAGACGGAGCTTGGCCAAGAGATGGACGAGGACTCGTTTCTCTTGGCGACTGAGCGTGCGCCATAGCTCCTGCGTGTCGCGGCCGACGCCGGGCAGGACCGTTTCGACTAGTGACGTGCCCTTCTCGGTCAACTCCGCCCAAGTACTACGTTTGTCGTCTGCGTTCGCGACCCGTCTCGCTAGCCCCGCCCGGACGAGAGCGTTGACGAGCTTGGTGATGTTTGTGGGGCTGACGTTCAGCCCCTTGCCTATCTCGCTCATGAGGAGCCGTTTGTCGTCGCTCTGGTAGAGCAGGCGCAGCACATTGTAGTGGGCCCGGCTCACCCGCGCGCCTATCGGGCTAGACGGGCGCGGTGTAGCCAGCGCGACTTGAGCGCGCAGAACCATCAGGTGAGCTTCAAACGTCTCGCTATCGCTGCCGGGACACTGCTCGCTGTACCATTTCGCCAACTCGTGGACTGACTTCTCCGCAAGCAGGCCTCTCTCGATCAAAAACTCCGGCAAGGCGACTCCCCCTTAGATTCGGCCGAATGCGCGACGCCCGGCAGACCGGCCCTCTTCTCTCTGCCGAAGTCACTTTACGATGGAAATTTACCACGCCGCCAGGCGTCACGCAGCGGCCACGCCGTCGCGCGCGACCTTTCGACTGAACCCGTCATGCCTCCAGCAGCACCTCTGTGCTTGAGCCCCGCTCCACGGTGCTCGCTGCAGTGAGCGCTAGGCAGGCGCCTGGTACGACGGATGGTTGTAGAGCCCTGAGAGGGAGCTCCGCCACACAGGCGCTCAGCAGTTGGCCTGGAACCACGTGCACTCGGGCTCTCGCGTGGAAGATGTGCGGCAATCGTAGCGTGCTATGATACGCGAAAGCGACGCAGAGCGCGGGTTGCGTCCTTCCCGTCGCTGAATTCCTGCGACTGAGGACAGGCCGGTGGACGGCGAGCCGGGCCTCATCCTTCTCGGCTATGGTGTGAGCGACACGCTGCAGCTCACCCTCGAAGCCCAGCGCGTCATCAACCGGGTCGGTAAGGTCTACGGCCTCCGCATCCCTGCCAATCTCAAGCGCCTTCTGCGCGCGCAGCGCGTCGATTTCCTCGATCTGGCGGACCGCTTTTCGGCCGGACGCCCTTATGCCGATGCCTATCTCGATGTTGCAGAGTTCGTCCTGCGTCGCACGGCCGAGGAGAAACCAGTCGTTGTCTTGTCCCAGGGCAGCCCGCTTTATCTGAACGCGCTCAATCGGTTCCTCATGCAGCAAGCCCGGACAAGGGGTATTGCCACGCAGGTTCTGCCGGGCGTGTCGCCGTTCGACGTGATCGTGTCCGATCTCGGCTTGGACATCGGCACGTTCGGCCTCCAGCTGTTCGACGCGCGCCGCCTAGTCTCACGACAGCAGCAGATAAACCCGCACGTGCCGCTACTTGTGCTCCAGCCGGCGGGTTTCGAGGAGCAGACCGTTGCGAACGGAGACGGCGCGAAGGCCAAGGATTACGGGGCGCTGGTTGACTACCTGCGCCGTTTTTATGAGGCCGAGCAACCGATTACGCTGATCAACTTGAACGATTCGGGCGCGGCGCCCACGAAAGGGACCGTAACGCTGGCGCGCTTCGATGAGTTGGTCTCGCATGTCGACGCGTCCTCTTCGCTCTACATAGGGGCAGTGCAGCACGTCGGGCCTGGCGCCGGGGCGGCGCCGGAAGGAGGCAGATAATGTCGTTCTTTCGTAACCTTTTCAATCGCTCAAGTTCACCGACGGATAGCGCGGGATCCGTGCGCGAAGCCGCCGACCTGATGGAAGAAGAAGGCGCGGCCGGAATTGACGCGGCTACCGTGGCTGGCCTTGCCGCGGCGGTCGAGGAATCGACGGCCGCGTTGGGAAGTGTGGGCGATCTTCAAGCCCTCGTCATGGAGTCAGCAGCCACCGATCAAGCGGAATCGCAGCCCAGGGAGCCGTACCAGGACCCGGCCGGAGGTACTTCCGAGCTCAGCGATCGTCAGAACGCTGAGGCAGGCGGTGACGAGGGCGGGACGAGTACCGATGCGACCGGCACGTCATCGCAGATGACCGAGGAAGAGATTGAGGACGCAGCGGAGGAAGCGGAAAACTCAACTGGCCCCGCCGACAGCGACAAGGGGGACGACGACCGCCAGGGCGGCTCGATCTGGGAAGGGCCGGGTGGCACCGCTCCGAGCCCGCTCCCGGGTGGCGGCCTGAACGTCCCCTTGGAAGAAGTCAGCGCCGTAAACGCCGATGAGCTTGTCGTCATCGCTAACGCGCCCGAGTCGACGGAGATTACGGATGGCACCTCCTCAACGATGACGCAGAACGATCTCGGCAACGCTGTCGACCTGCGCCTTTCCGGCCAGGGTGAGACGCAGCCCACCGGCGGCCAGACGCCGCCCGGCGGTGGCACGCCCCAGCCGCCCCAGGGCATGGCCGGCGACCTCCGCCTCTCGGGCCAGGGTGAGACGCAGCCCACCGGCGGCCAGACGCCACCCGGCGGCGGCACGCCCCAGCCGCCCCAGGGCATGACCGGCGACCTCCGCCTTTCGGGCCAGGGTGAGACGCAGCCCACCGGCGGCCAGACGCCGCCCGGCGGTGGAACGCCCCAGCCGCCCCAGGGCATGGCCGGCGACCTCCGCCTTTCGGGCCAGGGTGAGACGCAGCCCACCGGCGGCCAGACGCCACCCGGCGGTGGCACGCCCCAGCCGCCCCAGGGCTCTCTCGTCGAGAGCGAGACTCTGGAGCCACTTCAGGTCTCGACTTCGAGCTTCGTGGAGCAAGATTCCATAACGGTAGGAACGTTAGGCGGAGCCGCGGATCTCGACGTCGACGATCTTGAGCTGGGTGCCGATGACTTGGACATCACAGATGTGTAGCGGATAGCGAAGGCTCACGTAGTGAGTGCCGAACATGCTGTGGCGGCGAAGGAGCGCAAATAGCGGCAGACCCCTCCTGCTCGACCAAGCGAGCAGCGCCGAGCTCATGCGCTTGGGGCTCGACCGGTTCGCCGCCAACCTTCACCGGACGCGTGAAGCGCCTTCGACGCTCGACGTGCGGCGTCTCTTGCTCCCGTCGCCTCGCATTATCCTGCCACCCCTATTTCTCGCCTTCTCGATCGCGACGTCGGCCAGCCTCGCTGCCGGCACCGTGAACGCTGTCGATGACGGCTCGTTAAACGGCAGCGACCTCGTGCGCCTGGCCCTAATGGCAGTCGTTACCCTTGCGGTCCTGCGCCAAGCGGGGTCTGTTTTTCGCGCTTCGCCGGCCGGCCGCGCGCTGTCACCGCTTGTTCACCGTCTGCTGCCCACGCGCCGCACCGGAGACCAAACAGAACCGACCTCGCGACGCGCCCTCCTCCTTGACCAGGTCCCCGAAGCGGACCTTTTCGCCGCCACACCAGCCGATTTCGCCAGGGTTAGCGCTCTGGCGTCGGCGGCGAGCTCGGGCAGGCGCGTCCTCCATAGAGCCGCCTGGCTCGCCGGGATCTTCATCGCCCTCGGTCTCGCCATCGCCGCAACTGCCGCGCTCGGCTTCAACATGGCGCGGGCATTCGCCAACGGCAACGCCCAAACGCTTACAATCCTCGTCCAGGTGACGTTCCTGTTACTCGCAATGACAGGAAGCCTCGCGCTGGCGCGGGTCGCCTGGAGCGCCCCGCGGGAGGCCCGGCTCGGAAGCCCGCTGCGGTTCATGCCCCGCCTCGCCCGGCAGGGCTTCGCTTACTTCGCGCCCGCGGGACGCGCCGTCAGTAGCGCCGTTAGCGGCGCCGTCGCTACCGTAGCGGGAGGTGGCGCGCTCGCTGCACCTGTCACCGTCGCGGCAATGACGGTCGCGACGGTGACAGTGACGAGCATCGGCTTTGGCGCGTCGCTGCCGGTCGTCAATGACTTCGTCGAGAGCCTTAGCCCGAACATCGGCGAAGCACGAAGCGGCGATGCAGCTGAGCAGAACGGCGGCAGCGGTGGCACCTCCGGGCGTGAGGGGACAGGGTCTGGAGGCGGCTCCGGCGACGAGGAGGAGGGCGGGCCAAACGACCCAAAGGCGACGCCCGGCACGAAGGCGTCCGCAACGCCGGTGACGAAGGCAACTGCTACACCGAACGGCGGCGTGAAGCCCACGGAGGCGGCAGGCACTAAACCCACGCCCACGCCGACCCCGGGAGCGAAGCCAACCGCAACACCTGTAGGTGGGGCTAAGCCCACCGCGACCGCAACAGCCGGCGCGAAGCCTACCGCTACGAGTGACCTCAAGCCCACCGCAACGCCTACCAGCCTGCCGAAGCCCACCGCAACGCCTACCAGCCTGCCGAAACCCACCGCCACGCCAACCGGCAAGCCCTAACCTGGCGCTGGACGCGTTCGCCAGGCATGACGCGGCGATCCTGTCGCCGGCTGGTCGAGGTGTCAATCGCGAGAGGAAAGCGGGAGACAACCAGCGCTGACAAGTCTTTCTAACCACTAGCAGCCAGCATCCGCGACCCCCTAATTATCTCCCTCTCGTTCGCGAGGCAGATGATCTTTCGCTCCGCGAGCGTCTGCCCCGGCTGTCGCTTGCGAGTCAGGTGAGCTACGGGCCGTTCAGCCAAAGTTGTGTACCCGGCGCTCCGCGTCTGGGATGATGGGCAATGCGTCGAAGCGCTCGGCGATGACGTTGACGGAGCGTTCTTCCCGTTCGATGTGGCCGTGGACGATGAGCGCCGGCGCGCTCTCGATAAGCCAGCGGTACTCTGGTATCAGCCTGGGTGCCGTGATGACGTTAATTAGTCCGCCGTCGTCCTCCAGCGTATGGAAGACGAAGCCCTTCGCCGTCTCCGGCGCCTGACGTACGGCGACGAGCCCCGCGATGGTTACCTTTTCGCCCACTTGCTTCTGCTGCAGCAGCTGGCTGGGCGTTATCCCCTCGTGCAGCTGATCGCGCACAAGGTCCATCATGCGGCCGCGCACCGCCATGCCCACGAGCAGGAAGTCGGTGACAATCCGCTCCTTCTGGCTCATCTCGCGAAGGCGCGGAGTGACGCCAGCCGGCAGCATCGCCAGCGGCAACTGGGCATCCAGCGGCTGATAAAACGCCCCTAGCTGCCACGAAAGCTCGCGCTCGTGCAGGCCGGTCCAGGCGAAGGCGCCAACCCGGATCAAGTTCTCGATTGCTTGGCGGCTCAGTCGCGTCCGCCGCCAGAAGTCCCAAAGCGACGCGTACCGCCCGTTCTCCCTCTCCGTCTCGAGCCGCTGCCACGACGCTTCCGCGAGGCCCTTAACGTAGCGATAGCCGAGCCGCACCGCGCCTCTTGAATCACCCAGATCATCATCCTCGATACTGCACTCGACGCCGCTGCGGTTGACATCGACGCCCCGAACCTCGATGTCGTGACGGCGGGCGTCGTTGGCGATCACCTCCGGGCTGTAGAACCCCATCGGCTGCTCGTTGAGCAGGGCGCAGTAGAACTCGGTCGGGTAGTAACGCTTGAGCCAGGCGATATGGTACGCCGTCACGGCCATCGCCGCGGCGTGCGACTTGGGGAAGCCGAACGAGGCGAAGGCAAGGATCTTGTCGTAGACGGTTGCGGACGTCTTCGCGTCGACGCCGTTGGCCGCGGCGCCGGCCATGAACGCCTGGCGCAGCGCTTCCATCGCCTCCCGCGAGCGCTTGCGACTCATCGCGCGCCGCAGCTCCTCCGCCTGGCCGCTGGTGAAGCCGGCGATCGCCATCGCCGCCTGGATGACCTGCTCCTGAAACACGAAGACGCCTTTTGTCTCCGCCAGCGCCCGCTCCAGCGATGGATGGTCATAAGTGACCTCCTCGCGGCCAAGCATGCGGGCAATGTAGGGGTGGACAGCGCCGCCCTGGATCGGCCCGGGCCGGATCAGCGCCACCTGAATAATCAGGTCCTCGATGCACGCGACCTTGATTCGCAGCAGCACCTGGATCTGGGCTCGACTCTGGATCTGGACGATGCCCAGCACGTCGCCGCGCTGGATCATCGCGTAGACCTCGGGGTCGGCGAGATCGATCTGGTCCGGCCGGACGACGCGGCCGTGGCGCTCCTGGACGGAGCGCAGGCCGCGTTCTAACTGGTCGAGGCTTGGGTAACCCAAGAAGTCGAGCTTGATGAAGCCGGCGTCCGCGACCGAGTCCTTGTCCCACTGGCAGATGTAGCGGCCGTCCATCGCCGTCGCTTCGATAGGCACCTGCTCGTCGATGCGCGAGCTGGAGATGATGATGCCGCCGGAGTGCTGGCTAAGGTGGCGCGGCAGGCCACGCAACTCGTTGACCAGTCGCAGGAAGTCGCGCCAGATCGGGAACTTCATGCGGGCCGCGAACTCCGGCATCGCCGCCAGCTCATCTTCTAGGCTCCCCGCGAAGCGGCTGTGCATGCGTTTCGCCACCTTGTCGATCTCGCTCTCCGGCAGGCCCAGCGCCTTGCCGGCGTCGCGCACGGCGCTGGCATAGCGATACTCGATGAACGTACAGACCATTGCAGCCCGCTCAGTGGTGTACTCCTTGAAGACGTGGCGGAACATCTCGGACCGTGCCTCGCGCCCGAAGTCGATGTCGATGTCGGGCACGTCCTTCTCCGGCCGGTCTTCGTTGAGGAAGCGCTCGACCGCCAGGTTGTATCGGATTGGGTCGATGCCGGATAGGCCAAGCAGGAAGCAGACCAGGGAGCCGACGGAAGAGCCGCGGCCACGGGCCGGTAGCTGGCGCTCATGGGCGTATCGCAGGATCTCCCAGAAGCGCAGGAAGAAGCCGGCGCGTTTGCCCTGACGGATCAGGTCGAGCTCCTGATTCAGCCTGTCCTCCGCCCGCTTCGAAAAGGGGGAACCGTAGTGAGCGCGCGCCAGCCGGTAGCAGGTGTCGCGCAGGTACTCGTCGGCGCTGCGGCCGTCGCCCGATTCGTAGTCTGGGAAGACGTAGCTCAGGTCACGCGTGAGGTCGAAGTCGCAGCGCTCTGCAATCCGCAGCGTGTTCTCGATCGCCTCTGGCAGGTCGACGAAGAGGCGCTCCATCTCTGCGGAAGGCTTGAGGTAGAACTCAGAGTTGGCGCGCAGATGCCGTCGGGCTTCTTCGAGGTTCGTGCGGTAGCGGACCGCGACCAGCACGTCATGCAGACGGTGCCGCTCGCGGACGTGGTAGTGGACGTTGTTCGTCGCGACGACGCCTAGGTCAAGTTTGCGCGCCAGGGCGACGAGGCCTTCGTTGCGTGGCTGATCCTCGTAGACCAGGTTGTCTTGCAGCTCGATGAAGAAGCTCTCGCGACCGAAGACGTCCCGGTAGCGCGACGCGGCCTCTTGAGCAGCGCTGAGCTCACCCCGCTCGACCAGCGCTGCGACCTCGCCCTTGCGACACCCCGAGAGGGCGATAAGGCCTTCGGCGTGCTCCGCCAGCCAATCGAACTGGATTCGAGGCTCGCCCCGGCGCGAGCTCAGGTTGGCGCGGCTGAGCAAGCGCGAGAGGTTGGCGTAACCGCACGGCCTCTCGCACAGCAACGTTAGATGCGAGCCGTCCGAGAGTGTGATCTCGGCGCCGGTGATCGACTTTAGCTTCCACGCCTTCGCTGCCTGGGCGAACTGCATGGCGCCGGCCAGGTTGACGTGGTCTGTAACAGCCAGCGCCGGATAACCGAGCCGCTTCGCCTGCAGCACCAACTCCAGCGGCGTCGAGGCGCCCTCGCGCAGCGAGAAGCAGGAGTGGCAGTGTAACTCCACGTAGCGGCCTGGCGTGATCTCAGTCGGCGGTGACCCTGCGATGAGTCTTGACGCCTGCGCTTCGTGGGGCCAGCCCGTCATGTAGCCAGCATCGAGCGGCTGCCTGGAGGTTCGCATCAGTACTCCTGCCTGAACCATTCGCCACTCGCGAGGTCGCAGTAGACCGTCAGCGGCGGCCCATCAGTGGGCGCGATGCGGTAGTACATGCGGCTCATGGGCTCGCCGCGCCACCAGTTCTGATCGATGCGCCAGGGGTGGCGCACGAGGCTCACATCATGCCAGGCTCCGCCGAGTCGCAGGCGCAGTGGCACGCCATCGGCACCCGCTTCGACCTCAAGCGCGCGCGGCGACTTCAGGCGTCGGATTCGACGAGGATCTGGCGCTCCTCTGGTATTACCGACCATGGCTCCACATCCACGCAGTGATAGATTGGCGAATAGCCGTAACGCACCTTGAGCTGCCGCGTCGCCTCCTCCAGTTGGCGTTGCAATCGCCCTCGTTTGCCCAGCGAGAGCTGCTTGCCCGTCTCGCCCGCGAGGCCGCTGAGGCGCAGCGATAAGCTGCGCACCGCGTTGGGCGGCGGCGCGTTTTGCAGCGATGAGCGCAGCACGAAGGCCAGGCGCTCGCTCTCGCTGACTGCTTCACGCATGACGATGCGCCGCTCCCAACCGCGACCGGTCGCAAGCTCCGCCTGCAGCGCCATCTCTCGTGCCGCCCGGCCACGTAGCGACAACCGCAAGCGGGAGAGCAGCTGCTTCGCTGCCGCAACGATGACGTCGACGCCTGAGACCGGTGCCTCGAAGCCCAGGCTCGCTTCGACCTTCTCCTCAAGAGGACGAGGCCGCAACGGTTCCGCGTCGATGCCGTTGGCGAGCTGCCACACCCGCTTGCCCGCGAAGCCGAACTGCGACTGCAGCTCCTGCACAGACAGCGCTGCCACCTCGCCAATGGTCTCAATTCCGAAGAGCCGCAGCCGGAAAATGATCTCCGGCTCGACAGGCAGTAGCTCGACATCGAGGGGTGAGAGAAAGGCGCCCTCGCCGCCGGCGGGCACCACCAGGCCACTCCTTGACGACGCGATGGCGGCGGCGAAGGCAGGAAACTTGCCGTTCGCGAGGCCGACGCACACATCGAGGCCGCTGGCAGCACGGACGGTCTCAACAACGTGCGCCGCCAAAGCTTCCTCGCCTCGACAGTGAGAGCCGAGCCCGCTTACGTTGATGTACGCGCGCCCTAACTCTTCGTACTCGACCTCTGGGCTGACGCCGCCCAGCGCATCGAGGATCGACTCCCACTTGCCGCGATACAGCACCGGGTCCGGCGGCACGATGACGGCCTCCGGACAACTGCCCAGCGCCTGACGTACCGTCATCCCCCGACGCACACCCTCGGCGCTGGCGCTGGCGGAGCAGTCGAGCACGCGCTTCGGCTGCTCCGCGTCGCCGACGATCAGCGGGCGGCGCGCCAGCGCGGGATCGCGCTGCACCGCCACGGCGCACGGAAAACGAGGAATGGAAACGAAGGCGATCCGCACGAACGAGCCTGCCCCACGGCTCCGGGCGGGGTCGGAGCGAAAGCTATTGTAGCACAGGTGTTCTGGGGACTGTCCAGAGGCGGCGCCGGCCTCGCGGCCGCGCCGGACGCTGCATCGCCGGGTATAACTTACGCGACTGTCGTTGTCGGCGCCTTGGGCATCCGTGCCGCCACCTGTAGGCTCGTTCGGCGGAGGCGTGCCGCTAACTAGAGGCGCTCTCCAGGCCTCGGACCCTGAGCTGCGGGCTGGCGGCGTCGCCGGCCCTCAGCTACACTCCACGGCACAAGAAGGCGGGGGAGCCGAACCCCTAATCGGCGGCTCTCGCGACTCCCTAATTGGCTGCAGCTAGCATGCTGCAGATACGTGCCAGCTCGCTAGCAGCCTGCATGGCGTCTCACGTCGGAGGGCTTTCTCACGTGACCTTCTCCCGGGGCAAGCCAGAGGTCCTGCTGGCCGCCGTGCTCCTGGACCTTGTCGGCGGGGACCCACCGGACCGCTTCCATCCGGTCTCTTGGTTCGGCCGCGGAGCGCGCTGGTGGGAGGGATTGGTCGCCAACAGCAAGACGGGGCGGCTCGTCCACGGCAGTATCGGGGCCGTCCTCTTACCGGGCCTTCACGTCGCGGCGTCAGCTGCACCGATCCGGAGGGTCAAAGGACTGCGTCGGATACTCCTGGAGGCCGCGCTCCTGAAGACGACGTTTGCGGTTCGCGGCCTCATCACGGCCGGTGACGAGGTCGCGCGGCGGCTTGAGGCCGACGACCTTGTCGGCGCCCGCGAGGCGCTGAGTTCACTGGTCAGCCGCGACGCGGCCAGCCTCGGCCGGCGGCTCGTCGCTTCCGCGGTCATCGAGTCGCTGGCCGAGAACGTCGTCGACTCTTTTCTCGCCCCGTGGCTCTACTACGCCGTCGCCGGGATCGAGGGAGCGACAGCCTACCGGGCGTTGAATACGCTCGACAGTATGTGGGGCTATCGAGATGAGGAATACGAGCAGTTGGGCAAGGCGGCGGCGCGTCTGGACGACGCTGCGAGCTACCTGCCCGCAACCGTGGGCGCGAGGCTGGTCATCATCGCTGGCGGTCTACTCGGCCTCGCTGCCGACGAAGGGCGGCGCCTGCTGGCGCGAGACGGCGCCAGCACCGCGAGCCCCAACGCCGGCCGCCTGATGAGCGCGATGGCCGGCGTGGTCGGTGTCCAGCTCGAGAAGCCGGGGGCCTACGTAGTGGGAGATCCCATCCGCGCCCTGGATGGGGATAGAATTCAGGACGCGCAGAGAGTCGTGGCCGCAACAGCCGCGCTCGGGCTGGCGCTCGCGCTGGGGCTGACGGTCCTCCTCGGAAGGCGGCGTTGAGCATGAGCCTGCGCACCCATGGCTCGCTTCAGGAGGGGGAGGCCGCTCGTCTCGGCAGGCAGCGGGAAGACTTCCTGGACTTCAGCGCCAACTTGAACCCGTTCGGTCCACCGGCATCCGCGCTGGCTGCGGCGCGAGGGAGCGACCTAGGCCGCTACCCCGACCCCGCCTGTCAGCGCCTTCGCAGCGCCCTGGCTGAGAAGCTCCGGGTCACAGAGCGCGAGCTGCTGGTCGGCAACGGGAGCAGCGAACTGCTCCACCTGCTCGCCCGCGCCTTCGTCAAACCTGGCGACCCAGCCCTGGTGTTCACGCCAGCGTTTGGCGAGTACAGCCTCGCACTGGACGCTGCCGGGGCGCGCCGGACGGAGGTCCTGGGCGAGGCGGAAGCCGGCTTCTCCTGGGACCTGGCGACCGCGATCCGGCTCATCGAGGCCCATCGCCCCGGCATCGCCTACTTGGGCAACCCTAACAACCCCACGGGCGTTTATCTCAGCCGGTCGGAGGTCGGACGACTTGCCGCGGCGCTCAGCCCCGGCATCCTCGTCCTGGACGAGGCGTATCGGTCGTTCGTCGAGGCCCCTTGGTGGTCGCTGCGGCTGGCGCCCAACGTCGCGATCGTGCGCTCCCTGACGAAGGAGTATGCGCTGCCCGGTCTGCGCCTGGGCTATCTTGTGGCGGCGCGGCACATCGTTGAGCGCGCCGGCGGCCAGCAACCTTCGTGGAGCGTGAGCACCCCAGCCCAGGACGCCGCCATCGCCTGCCTTGGCGAGGACGGCTGGCTGGAGGAATCGCTGGCGCTTGTGAGAGCAGCGAAGGATGATCTCGTCGGTCTCTTGCGCGCCGCTGGATTCAAGGTTCAGGCCGGCGCCGCGAACTTCATCCTGGTGCGCGTGGGGGACGCCGCCCGGACGCGACGGCAGCTGCTGGAACGGGGGATTGCCGTTCGGGACTGCACCTCCTTCGGCCTGCCGCAGTACATACGAGTGGGCGTACGAACGCCGCCGGAGTGTCAGCTCCTGGTGGGAGCCATGGCGGAGGCGCGGCGATGACGGCCAAGGTTCTGATGGTTCAGGGCACGGCTTCTTCGGTGGGGAAGAGCGTGCTCGTCGCGGCCCTCTGCCGCGTCTTCGCCGACGAGGGCGTGAGAGTGGCGCCCTTCAAGGCCCAGAACATGTCGAACAACTCCTACGTGACGCCCGACGGCCTGGAGATCGGCAGGGCCCAGGCCGAGCAGGCGCGGGCCGCCCGCCTTGCGCCGGATGTGCGCATGAACCCCGTGCTGCTGAAGCCGGAGGGAGACCTGCGCTCCCAGGTGGTGCTGATGGGCCGGCCGGCCGGCAGCCTCTCGACGCAGCGCTTTAGCCACAAGCGCCGCCTCTGGTCGCGGGTCAGGGCCGCCCTCGATAGCCTGAGAGAGGAGTACGAGCTGGTAATCATGGAAGGGGCGGGCAGCCCGGCTGAGATCAACCTGCGCCGCGCCGATATCACCAACATGCGCGTCGCCCGTTACGCCCAGGCGCCTGTCCTGCTCGTCGGCGACATCGATAACGGGGGCGTGTTCGCGCACCTGGTCGGCACGCTGGCGCTGCTTACGCCGGCGGAGCGGCGTCTGGTCAGAGGCTTCATCATCAACAAGTTCCGCGGCGATGTCACGCTCCTGGAGCCGGGGCTGGAGCTGTTGCAGCGGCGTACAGGCCGGCCGGTCCTCGGAGTCCTGCCCTACCTCCATGACCTGGAGGTGGCGGAAGAGGACGCGGTCGCGCTGGACCGCCGCCGGCGCGACGACCAGACGGCGGCGCCCGGCGCGAAGATCGCGGTCGTAAGATTGCCTCACATATCGAACTTCGATGACTTCGATCCCCTTGCGTCGAGTCCAGGCGTGAGCCTGGCTTACGTCCGCAGGGCTGAGGAGCTGGGCGACGCCGACCTCGTTATCCTCCCCGGCACGAAGAACACGCGCGCAGACCTGCGCTGGCTGCAGGAGAGCGGCCTCGCGCAGGCGATCCGGCGCCTGCGGGGGGCAGGTTGCTCGGTCATCGGCATCTGCGGCGGCTTCCAGATGCTCGGGAAGCGCGTCCTTGATCCGCTTGGCATCGAGGGACCGGCCGGCTCGGAGCAGGGCCTGGGGCTCTTGCCGGTGCGGACGACCTTCCTCCGAAGTAAGGCTACGCGGCGCGTCACGGCGCGCGTTCTCGGCGACATCGGGCTGCTGGCGGGCCTGCGCGACGTATCAGTGGAGGGCTACGAGATTCACATGGGGCAAACGGAAGCCGAGTCGTCCAGGCCTGCGATCTTGATACAGGACGAGGGCGAGGATCGCGCCCGACCGGACGGCGCCGTATCGGAGGATGGCCGCGTGTTCGGCACCTACCTCCACGGCCTCTTCGCCAACGATCTCTTTCGCCGGCGTCTGCTGGCCAACCTCCCGAAGGGCCTCGCTTCGCCGGAGCCGGATTCGACGGTATGGGACCCGGAGGTGGGGCTGGACCGGCTGGCGCGCCAGGCCCGCGCTCATCTCGACATCGAGGCGATTCGACGGATCGCGGGGCTCTGATGGCAGAGCAGGTCTTCGGGGAGCATCGGGCAGCGCTTCGCGAGCCAGGACTTCGCCTGGGCCTTGGCCAAGCGCTGGGAACCTGCGGCGAGATCGTTCAAGGAGAGGTTGAATCCGGAGGCGACTTTCTCGTCACCTTGCCGATCCCGATTGCCTCCTATGCCTTCGTCGTGCTCGAGCCAGCGCGAACGCGAATAAGGCCTGCGCCCGCTCAGAAGACGAAGGCGGCGGACGCGGTCCGCCGGACTCTCGACTATCTGGGCGTCCATGACCTCGGCGGCGAAGTCCGCGTCGCCAGCCGGCTTCCTGAGGGGAAGGGGATGGCTTCGAGCAGCGCCGACATCGTGGCGGCGATCAGGGCGACGTCCAACGCCCTTCAGCGGGACGTGCCTAGCGAGGTAATCTCCGAAATCGCAGCCGGGATCGAGCCGACCGACGCGGTGATGTACGCGCCGCTCGTGGTTGCCTTTGACCATCGACGCGGCCGCTTGCTGGAGTGCTTCGGCTACATGCCGCCGGCATCGATTGTCGTCATCGACTTGGGAGGCGATCTCGACACGATTGAGTTCAACAAGCTTCCGAAGAACTACAGCGCGCAGGAGCGGTCTCTTCTTCGCGAGGCGTACTCGTTGGTGAGGGAAGGGATCCGGGCCGCCGACCTCGCCATGGTCGGCCGGGCGGGGATGATGAGCGCCAGCGTGAACCAGCGCCTGCTCTACAAGCAGGGGCTGGAGGAGCTGATACGGGTCTCGCTGAGGCTGGGAGCCGAGGGGCTTGTGGTCGCCCACTCCGGCAGCGTCGCCGGCGTCCTGTTCAAGCCCGGCCATCCGGGGGCGGAAGCGCTCCCGTCCGCCCTCGCTTGCGTTGGCCTGGCGCCCGAGTCGACCTTCGTCACGTCGTCGATCCCTGGGGCGGGGGCCTCCCCCTCTCGCTCGCGAGGAAGACGATCTCTTGCTCGGCTAGCGGCCCGCCCGCCAGTGCCTAGTCCCGAGGCCTGAGGAGGCCGAGGCGGACCGCCTCAGCAGTCGCCTGGGAGCGTCGCAGAGGCGAGCTTGTCCAGGATGCGATGACGTGGTTTCGGGCGGTGAACGGACTGACGACGAGCTTCACCGGCGATCTCCCTCTGATCAGGTGTTTTCACTCGCGCCAGCCGCGAGCTTACCCGCGTGCACCTTTGTTACGCGCCTCACAGAATTAGTGCAGCGGTGCACATGGCCGCTCGGGCAACTTTCCACGTGCCCTATGGCGCAGCGTAAGTGACTATCGGCCATTGTTTATTGCCCCGGCGGCGGCAAAGCTGAAGGAGAGGACTCGCTCCTTAAGGGAGAGGGCTCATGACAACGGCTACTCGCGATGTCGAGGCTGCCGAAGGCAGACTCCTAGCTCACGACCACATTCCCCACGTGGTCGTCGACCGGCTGCCGCTCTATACGCGCGCCCTCTCCAGGCTCGCGTCCGAAGGCCGCTTCCGGATCAGCTCGGGCGAGCTGGGCGATCTGGTGGACATCCATCCGGAGCAGATCCGCAGGGACCTCAGCTACCTCGGCCACCTCGGCAGGCCCGGCCTCGGCTACGACGTGCGCCTGCTGGAGGCAGAGCTGAGGCGAGTCCTTGGGGCGGACAAGACGTGGCACACGGTGCTGGTCGGCGCCGGCGACCTTAGCATGGCCATCCTTGCTAACGACCAGTTCGCCGCCAGCGCCTTCCCGATCGAAGCCGCCTTCGACGCCGGCCGCGCTCCCGCGGTGTCAGCCGTGCGCGGCGTGCCCCTCTACCCGTTGCGCGCCCTCCCCGGCTTCCTGCGCGAGCATCCGGTCGACGTGGCGGTCCTGGCTATGCCCCCGTCCAGGGCGCAGGCCGTCGCAGACGCGCTGGTGCGCGGCGGCGTGCAGGCGATCCTCAACTACGCAGCGGTGGCAATCCACGTGCCGGAGCGAGTGCTGCTGCGCCACATCGACGCGATCGCGAAGCTACAGGAGATGACGTTCTACCTCAACCGCAAACACGATGCCGTTCTCGCAAGGAACGAAGCAGCGTTGCCGCGGGAGAACTTGGAACGGGGAGCGATGAAATGACGACTGCCCAGTACGTGGCCGGCCTCAGCGGCGTACCTGCCGCGAAGTCGGCGATCAGCTACATCGACGGCGAGCGCGGCCTGCTCGAGTTCCGCGGCATAGCCATCGAGGAGCTGGCGGCGAAGTCGAACTTCGAGGAGGCCGCCTATCTGCTCCTCTTCGGCGAGCTGCCGACGCGAAGCCAGCTCGCCCGCTTCGACGCCGACCTTCGTCGGCACAGGCGGCTCAAGTTCCGGATCATCGACCTCCTGAAAGCCCTGCCCGACGCGGTGCACCCCATGGAAGCGCTCCAGTCCGCCGCCGCGGCACTGGGCGCCTTCTACCCCGGCCGGGATGCGCAGAACGTAAGCGAGCGCTACTGGTCGGTCGTCCGCCTCATCGCCAAGTTCCCGACAATCGTCGCCGCCATCGAGCGGATCAGGCACGGGGACGAGCCGGTGGGGCCGCGCGACGACCTAACGCACACGGCCAACTTCCTCTACATGCTCAGGGATGAAGAGCCGGACCCGAGCGACGTGCGCCTGCTCGATAAGGCGCTGATCCTTCACATGGACCACAGCATGAACGCCTCCACGTTCACGGCGCGCGTCGTCGGGTCGACGCTCGCCGACCCTTACTCGGTCGTGTCGTCGGCGGTCGGCGCCCTGATGGGCCCGCTCCACGGCGGTGCCAACGAGCGCGTCCTCCATCTCCTCGACCGCATCGGCAGCCCGGAGGCGGCGGAGAGCGAGGTCCGGAAGATGCTGGACGCCGGCGAGCGGATCATGGGGTTCGGCCACCGCGTCTACCACGTCAAGGACCCGCGCGCCGCCATCCTGCAGAGCCTGGCGGAAGAGCGTTACCGCGAACGCGGCGTCAACCCCCACTACCCGATTGCCCTGGAGCTGGAGCGAGTCCTCACGGAGAAGCTGGGAGACCGGGGCATCCACCCCAACGTCGACTTCTACTCCGGCTGCGTCTACGAGTCGCTTGGCATACAGCGCGACCTCTTCACACCGTTGTTCGCCATCGCCAGGGTCGTCGGCTGGCTGGCCCACTGGCTGGAGCAGCTGGAGGACAACCGGATCTTCCGGCCAGAGCAGGTCTACGTCGGCGCTCACGGCCTCGCCTACGCGCCGTTGGCGGTCAGAGGCGAACCGGGAGGAGGTGATGCGGCCTTGGGCCCAGGAGGGCGTACTCATTAGCACCTCCTGAAGGAGGTCCGAGATGAAGACCTTGATCGAGAGCTTATCGGACACACAGCGTGACTCGCTGCAAGACGAGTTCCAGCTACTCGAGCCCACGGGCTGGGTGATCAAGATCGCGCACGAGAAGGACTGGCGCGCGGCCAACGAGGCGTTCTTGACGCACGAGCGCGACCGCGGACGCGCCGAGATGGCGCACCTGATGGCAGCCCTCAAGGCGGTGCGGCCTGTCTCACCGACACAGGCTGCCGACCTCGTCGCGACGGCCCTTACCTTGTTCGTGGGGCCGAATCAGCCCAGAGACGCCGTGCAGAAGTTGGGCCCGGCCTCGGTCAGAGTGCGCGTCTGCGACTGCCCAACCTACCGGCGCCTGGAGGCGACCCACTGGCGGGGCGTGACGGCCTGCGGCACCTGGCATCGCCGGCACGGCTGGTACGACGCGCTGGGACTCTACCCCGTCGATAGCGTCATCGCCGAGAGCAAATGGGGCAACGAGGCGTGCGAGGCGCTGATCGAGTTTGACCAGGGCCCAAGGTGAGAGCTCTCGTCGCCATCGCTCTGATCCTGGGCGCCCTGGCGCTGGCTTCGCTTGGCTGCGGCGGCGACGCCCAGCCCAAGACCGCAGAGACAGCGAAGCAGTCCGACGACCAGGGCGGGATCACCCTGCAGGTGACCTGGAACGGCGAGCTTGAATCGCCGTCGTTCGACGTGGTCATGGACACGCACAGCGTCGATCTCGACGCCTACGACCTCGGTCAGCTCGCCGTCCTGCGCACCAACGCCGAGGCCGAACTCGCACCAGTCGGCTGGGACGCCCCGGAGGGTGGCCACCACCGCCAAGGCACTCTCCGCTTCGCCTCCCTGAGTTCGCGCGCCGTGAACGCCGGTTACATCGAGCTCGTTATCCGAGACGTCAGCGGCGTGCCGGAGAGGAGGTTCCGCTGGCAGGTCAACTAGCCGCCGGGAAGGATAATGCGCGCGCGCTTTCTGAGGCGCCGTCGCTCAGCCGGACGAGCGGCATTGCCATACCTCGCCGTCTGCGCGTCGCCGGCGTCTCCCTCGCCGCCGGGGCGACGCTCGTTGGGCTCTACCTCCTCCTGGTAACCCTGGCGCAGGGCTGGGATCATGCGCGCGACCTGCTGCGCGATGACCTCTGGTTCGTCGGCCCGCTCGCGGCTGGGTTCGGGCTCCAGATCGGGCTCATTGTCCAGCTGCGGAGCCTTCCGACGTCGTTCGGCCCAGGCACGGCCGCCATGACGGCGGGATCGACGGGCATGAGCTCGGGCGCGATGCTGGCCTGCTGCGCCCACCATGTGGCAGACGTCGTCCCTATCGTGGGCGCGTCGGGCGCCGCGATCCTCCTCAACGAGGTCAAGACGCCGCTGGCCGTCGCCGGCATCGTTATGAGCTGGGCCGGCGTAGGGTATCTGCTCCTCAGGGTGAGGCGAGCCTCATCACGATCGCGGTGCTGAGCGGGCGCCGGGGAAGGTTGAGATGGCCGGATGAGATATGGCAGGCGCCGAAAGGCGCACAAAGCCAGCAGCATCTCCTGGGTTGTCCCAGCCGCGATCGCGGCTGTGACCGTGCTCGGCGTAGCCACCGCCGTCATCGCCGCGAACCTCATGGCCGGGAAAGACGGGGCATCGCCCTCAGTTGAGCTCGGCGCAGTCGGTCACGACGTCGCGGAGACGTCGGCAGGACCGGACATCCACTTCGCCGCCGAGGGCGTCGACTTCGGCAAGGTGCCGCTGGGCAAGGAGGTGGGCTACGAGTTCTCGTTCACCAACGTCGGCAGCGAGGTCCTGCGCATCGAGGATGTGCAGGTGCGCGTCGTGGAGGGCTGTTGACCGTTCCAGCCGGTCATCGGTGCGATGATCGTTAGCCCCGGGGAGCAAAGCAGTCTCTCTTTCAAGACCCACATGATGGAAGGCATGGAA
>DATBWN010000236.1:0-2552 GCA_036514755.1 Dehalococcoidia bacterium
CAGGGGCCGCCCTTCCGGTACCGGAAGGGCTAGCCCTCGGCGCGCAGCCACAGCTCGTAGAGGCGGCGGCGCGAGAGGCCGTAGCGCCGCGCCAGCAGCGCCATCGCCTGCGCCCGCGTCAGGCCAAGGCGCCTCATCTCCGCCAGCTCGGCCGCGGCTTCGGTCTCGGCGGACGCGCCCCGTTCCGCCTCGCCGCCCTCGATGACGAGGACGACCTCGCCGCGCGGCTCCGTGAAGCGCGCCAGCGCCTGCGCCGCCGTGCCGACGAAGACCTCCTCGTGCAGCTTCGTCAACTCGCGACAGACGGCGAGGCGCCTCTCCGGCAGCGCGGCCTCGATGGCCGCCAGCGTCCGGCGCAGCCGCTGCGGCGACTCGAACGCGACGAGCGTCTCCGGTCGCCCCGCCTGCTCCTCGAGGAGCCGGCGCAGCTCACCCGTAGTCCGCGGCAGGAAGCCGACGAAGCGGAAGCTCGTCGTGCGCAGGCCGGCGACGGAGAGCGCCGCCACCACCGCCGACGCTCCCGGCACGGCGACGACCTCGTGGCCGGCGGCGCGCGCCGCCGCCACCAGCTCGACGCCGGGGTCGCTGATCGCCGGCGTGCCGGCGTCCGAAACCAGGGCGGCATCCGTCTCCACCAATCGAGCGAGGATCTCAGGGATGCGCCGCGCCTTGTTATGCTCGTTGTAGCTGAGCAGCCGATTCTTTAGGTGATGGCGGCGCAGCAACACATGCGCCGTGCGCGTGTCCTCCGCCACGATGAGGCCGACATCGCCGAGGACGCGCAGGGCGCGCAGCGACATGTCTTCCAGGTTGCCTATCGGCGTCGCGACGACGTAGAGCCGGCCCATAAGTACTCTAGTGCCAACACAATTTAGCGAAAGTTTACGTCTGAGCGTTGACCGCAGACTCGAATCTAAGCTATATTCTCTCAGTAAGCAGGGGGTGGGCGCCATGAACACGCTGGAGACAGCTCGCAGAGCCGACGTACCCGCCGCGGCGAAGGCGATGCGCCACGCCTACGGCTTCGATGACGTAGCCATCGTCCCCGGCAGCTTCACCGTCAACCCGGACCTGACGGACGTCTCCATCACGCTGGGGGACTTTGTCTTTCCCATACCCATACTGGCCGCGGCGCTGGACGCCGTGGTCGACCAGACCTTCGCTGGAAAGCTCGGCCGCCTCGGCGGCCTTGCTGTTTTGAACCTGGAGGGCATCCACACCCGCTACGAGGACCCGGCGCCCCTCTTCCAGGAGATCGCCGCCGCCTCCAAGACGAAGGTCACCTCCGTCCTGCAGCACTTCTACAGCCAGCCCATCCAGCCCGATCTCGTCGGCCGGCGCGTCGAGCAGATGAAGGCGGAAGGAATCGTTGTCGCCGTCTCCTGCACGCCGGCGAACACGAAGAAGTTCGCCCCGCTGGCCGTAGAGGCCGGCTGCGACATCTTTTTCGTCCAGTCCACCGTCACGACGGCGCGCCACGTCTCCCGCAGCCTCGAGGGCCTGCGCTTCGAGAGGCTCTGCCGCGACCTGCCCGTGCCCATCGTCGTCGGCAACGCCGTCGGCTACGCCGCCTCGCGCGAGCTGATGGAGGCTGGCGTTGCGGGCATCCTGGTCGGCGTCGGGCCCGGCGCCATCTGTACTTCCAGGGAAGTACTTGGCATCGGCGTGCCCCAGGTCACCGCCACCATCGACTGCGCCGGCGCCCGCGACGACTTCTACCGCGAGACGGGCCGCTACGTGCCGGTCATCACCGATGGCGGCATCCAGAAGTCCGGCGACCTCTGCAAGGCCATCGTTGCCGGCGCCGACGCAGTCATGCTCGGCTCGATCTTTGCCGCGACGGAGGAGGCGCCCGGCCTGGGCTACAACTGGGGCATGGCAACGCCGCACGCGGAGCTGCCGCGCGGCTCCCGCATCACCGTCGGCGTCACGAGCACGCTGGAGCGCGTGCTCTTCGGCCCGACATCGCGAAACGACGGCTCGGAGAACCTCGTCGGCGCCCTGCGCACCGCCATGGGCATGTGCGGCGCCCGCACCGTCCGCGAGTTCCAGGAGGCGGAGCTCATCGTCGCTCCCTCCATCAAGACAGAGGGCAAGTCGTACCAGCTCGCCGGCCTGACCTGAGGCAGGTCGGTCGCCGTGACCGCCGAAGGCTGTCTAAGCTGTGACGTGATCGCCGGGCGGAAGGCGACGCCCGGCGGCCTCATCTTCGAGGACGCGCTCTGGAGCGTCACCCACCAGGTCAGCCCGGCGCAGCTCGCCGGCTTCCTCATCCTGCAGCCCATCCGCCACGTCGAGCACGTCGGCGACCTCTCGTCGGAGGAAGCGATGGCCGTCGGGCCGATCCTCGCCCGCTCGTCGCAGGCGCTGATGCGCGTCCTGGCGCCCGACAAAGTCTACGTCTGCTCCTTCGGCAGCGAGGTGAAGCACGTGCATTTCTACCTCGTGCCCCGCCTCGACGCCATGCCCGCCGACCTCAGCGGGCCCGAGCTGCTGAACGAGGTCTTCACCGGCCGCTGGTCCTGCTCCGATGAAGAGGCGGCGGACATCGC
>DATBWN010000237.1:0-21563 GCA_036514755.1 Dehalococcoidia bacterium
CAGCCTCGTCCCCGGCGTCCGCCTCCACGTGGACGAGGTGGCCGTCGCCAACGCCACCATCACCGTCTCGCTCCTCGACAAGAGCGGCCGCCAGGTCGTCGTCGGCCTGCCGACGGCCGAGCTGATCCTCGTGCGGCCCGGGAGCTGATGCAGCGCGTCATCGACTCACCGGCCGGCCCGCTGCTCATCGAGGCCGGTGAGCGGGGCCTACGACGCGTCGAGTTCGCAAGAGACGAAAGCCCTCACGCTAACCCTCTCCCAAAGGGAGAGGGTTTCGCGCCGCTGCTTGACGAGACAGAGCGCCAGCTGCGCGAGTATTTCGATGGCCGGCGCCGCGCCTTCGACCTGTCCCTCGACCTGGCCGGTAGCGACTTCCAGCGCCGCGTCTGGCGGGCCATCGCGGCCATCCCCTTCGGCGAGACCGTATCCTACGCCGCCCTGGCGGCCGCGGCCGGCGCGCCGGGCGCCTATCGCGCCGCCGGCGCCGCCTGCGGCGCCAACCCGGTCGCGATCGTCGTCCCCTGTCACCGCGTCGTCGGTTCGGACGGCGGGCTGCACGGCTTCGGCGGCGGCCTGGAGACCAAGGCCCTGCTGCTGCAGCACGAGGCCTCCCTCCGATACGCACACGTCTGAAGCAGGTCAACCCGTCGCGCGCAGCTAGACTCTGTCATTGCCAGCCGTCGCCGTAGGCGAGGCGCGGCAATCGTCATCGACCTCCACACTCGTCATTCTGAGCGAAGCGAAGAATCCGCAACTATCCCCTGATGGCACGTAGATGATAGACTACAGCAAATCTATCGGGTACGTGGAGACGGGGATCATGCAGGATGACGAGCCGAGTTTTCAAGACCGAGTAAAGGAACTGATCACGGGCTGGCTTGAGCCAGAGTTTTCTTTGAAGAACTTGCCTCCTGGGCCTGATGTTAGGTGGGTTCTACAAGCTCACGATGGAAGCCGCCATGTGACCGTCTGTTCGCTTCAACGTGCCGGTGATCATGTTCTCCTTGAGGGTGCCGTTGGGCTTTCCGACACCCACATTGCGAAGATAAACGCAATGTCTGCACCTGAGCGCCACGATTGGCTTTACCAGTTACGCCTCGATCTAACTGCTATGGGTCTCGACTTCGGAGGAATTGAGAAGTCTGCACCGAAGCGGATACATGTTCAGCAGCATGTCTATGTAGATGGTGGCCTTTCGAAGGATAGCTTCATGCAGCGGCTTCACGCTATTCGCCACGGCGTCGCTTTCGTTCAGTTCACGATCCAGCAAAGGCTCGGGGGCTAGTGTTAGACTAGGGCCGTGACCACCAAGAAGCAGAGCAAGCGCCCGCGCCCGTCCTATGAGGAGGGGCGGTTACGCGACCCCAACATCGAGAAGATGCAGGACAAGGGGTTCACAAGAGCCGCATTCGTCCGCCTGGTGCGATCAGCGGTATCTCGGGGGCGCGCTTCGTCTCGCCCCTCGGCGTGAGCGTAAAGGCAAAGGGCCGCAGTTCCTCAGCGTCAATTCGCTGAAGCCATTCTAGTTTTCGCAGCAAGAGCTTGAGCTCGTCGATGCTCCGCATGTGGTTTGTTGTAAGGAAGACGCCGCCGACTCGGTTCTCAATCCATAGCCGCCTTTGAGCTTCGGCCTCTAGGATGGCCTTGTTTGCTGAGACTACCAGCCAACCGTGATGACCCGCCTTCGGAATCCAAACCTCATCCGGTTCGCCCTTCCTGACCGGCATCTTGTGATTAGCCACGTAGTAGGTAGGGATACCTACTGCGTGTAAGGCGATGGCGACCGCCTTACCTCTGTCCTCATCGAAGAACAGTCTCACGCAGCGGCAAGGCGGAGCACTTCTTCCACGATGGAGGTCCGAAGGCCATAGTCTTGGGCTAGCTTACGTACGCCATCCCCGGCGTCGAATCGTTCTCGTATGGCCGTGATTGTTATGCGCGTGCCTGCAATGATCGGTCTTCCTGCAGCATAATGAGGGTCAACGACGATGCGGGCTCGCCGACCAAACGGGAACCAGTTCTTCGCAAACTTGTTCTCTCCGTAATCGATTGCCTCTAGTTCCTCCTGAATAGGTATGGGCAGGGCCCATTGCCCTGCTACGTCGAAAGCCGTCATGCCAGCATGCGGTTCCGGTTCGGCGACCTCGAACTCATGAATGATGTGGCCGCCAAGAATCTTGAAGTCCATTGTCGCGAAGGGAAACGGCACGAACATCTGCTTTCGCGCGAATTCGTGAGCGGCGCGAATTCGCCCAAGCTTCACATGCAGTTTCCGCCATCGGGCCACGACAGCGATCTCGACCAACTCAAGGAAAGAGACTTGCAGGTTGGTTCGACTCGCAGACTGGGGATCGCCAAACACCGGCTCCATGTGATGCCCTGGGGCATCATAGCCAAGCAGCCAACGTCGAACGGTTTGCGGTGTCGTCTTTGCCAGTCGTGCGGCTTGTGTGACTGAGTAAGCTTTACCCGTCAGGAAGGGATCGCTGGGCAGGACGTTTGAGGTCATGGCGACCTTTCCCCCTGGACTCCTGCCGTAGACAAAAGCTGCGGCTGGCCCTAAGATTAGTCTGCCAACGCCCTTAGGACGACAGGCGGGTAGCCAGGCTACCCGCTAGGTCAGCGGGGAATAAGTCCCGAAGCGTCCGGCTCTCGTTTCCCTCACTCTCTCGCCGAAGATTTCGAACATGGCTCGCTCGTCGGAGCGGTGATTGTATCTGAACGTGTACTCATTCGCGTAACTCTGTAGGTGCTTCGCACCGACCGAATGATACACCCCACGCAGCCCGTTCTTGAATAGGCTCCAGAAGCCCTCGATGGTGTTCGTGTGCACGTCGCCATCGACGTAGACCTTCGCCTTGTGGTGAACGCGCCGGTGCTGGTAACCCCGCTTGCCGAGGCCCTTGTAGACTTTCGCTTCATCCGTGTAGACCGTGGACGCCGGAAGGACGTGAGCGCCGATTAAAGGCAGTACGGTCTCATGGGAGACCTTCGCCCGTTCGCCCAGGACTCGCACCCTTACGCGCCCGCCGCGCTCCGCTGCGCCGATAACCGTGGCCTTCTGCTTGGGGTGACTCGCCTCGCGTGGGCCGCGCTTGTAGAGGCCCCTCGCGTCGATGGGCGGGTGCTCGCCGTTGCGGTAGCGCGGCTTGCCGCCCACGTAGGTCTCGTCTATCTCGACCGTGCCGAAGAGCGGGCCGCTATCTTCGTCCAGGAGCTGCCGCACCTGCTTGAACATCCGCCAGGCCGTCTTGTAGGTCACACCCAGCTCGCGCTCTAGTTGCTTGGCCGAAATGCCGCAGCGCGTCGAGGCCATCAGGTACATGGCATAGAACCAGGACTTGAGCGGCGTCGAGGACTTCTCGAAGATCGTCCCCGCGAGCGGGTAGACGTGCGTTCCGCAGTAGTCGCAGGAGAACGCCTTGCGGTTGGTCAGCTTGTGGTGAATCCGTACCTGGTCACAGGCGCGGCAGACGACGCCTTCGGGGTACAGCATGTCCAGGATGCTCCGAAGGCAGGCATCGTCATCTGGGAAGTCTCTGTTGAAGTCTCGGATCGTGTACTTTCGCATGGCTGACTCACTCCTGTTAGAATGAGTCTAGACTATTCTGTACGTGCTGTCAAGGGATAATTGCGGAAGAATCTCCTGTCGCGGGCACCGCGTGCGTCTTGTCGCGGGCGAGATGGGCGATGAGCCCGCTCGTCCTGAGCCTGTCGAAGGACGAGCTCTCGTGGTTCGACAAGCTCACCACGAGCGGAACATAGTTATGCCGTCAGGTCACCGAAGCGCTTGTAGAGCTTCTCAAGCTTCGGGCTGATGATGATCTGGCAGTAGGGGTACGTTTCGTTCTGGTTGTAGAAGCCCTGGTGGTAGTCCTCCGCCGGGTAGAACTCGCCCAGCGGCACGATCTCCGTGACGGCGTTGCTCGGGTACATGCCTGAGGCGTCGACCTCGCGCTTGACGCGCTCCGCCGTCTCGCGCTGGGCGTCGTCGTGGTAGAAGATGGCGGAGCGGTACTGGGCGCCGAAGTCGTAGTCCTGCTGGTTGAGCGTCGTCGGGTTGTGCAGCTCGAAGAAGACGCGCACCAGCGTCTCGTAGGAGACGATGGCGGCGTCGAACGTGACCTGGACGGCCTCGGCGTGGCCGCTGAGGCCGGAGGAGACGTCGCTATACGTCGGGTTGGCGACGCTGCCGCCCGTGTAGCCGGAGACGACGCGCTCGACGCCGCGCAGGCGCTGGAAGACGGCCTCGGTGCACCAGAAGCAGCCGCCGGCGAGGATGGCGGTCTCGGGCGTCATTTCACGTTCCTCCGCCAGCCGGGCTTCGAGGATGAAGCCCGCGAATCGTCTAGTCTTCGGCATAAGGAAGTGCGTCTGGCCTGCGGGCGAGATTCTTCGCGGAGTTCACTCTGAGCGAAGCCGAAGGGCTCAGAATGACAGTCCAAGTCATCCTGAGAACGCCAGGCCCAGCTGCTTCAGGCTGGCGTAGCGGCGGTTGGATTTCCCTACACCCCAGGCTAAAGCCTAGGGCATCGACGTTGTGTCCCATGCCCCCGCCTTCAGGCGGGGGTGTTCCCACCACTTGCCTAGCTCCCAAACGCCAGGCCCAGCTGCTTCAGGCTGGCGTAGCGGCGGTCGCCGATGATCACGTGGTCGAGCAGCTCGATGCCGAGGACGGTGCCGGCCTCGATCGCCTGCTTCGTCATGACGACGTCGTCCGGCGAGGGCGAGGGGTCGCCGGAGGGGTGGTTGTGCACGAGGATGACCGAGGGCGCGTTCTGGCGCACCGCCTCGCGAAATAGCTCCGCCGTGCGCACCAGGGCCGTGCTGACGCTGCCCTTGTAGACCTCGTTCACGGCCAGCACCTGGTTGCGCGTGTTGAGGAGGAGGACGCGCAGGCGCTCCTGATCGAGCAGCGCCATCTCGCCGCCGAGGAGGGCGTTGACGTCCTCCGGCGAGCGCACGAAGGGCCGCTCCTCCGGCTGCAGGGCGTTCAGGCGCAGGGCCAGCTGAAAGGTCGCCTGCATCTCCGCCGCCTTCGCCTCGCCGACGCCGCGCTCGCGCACAAGGTCTGCGAAGGAGAGGCGGGCGAGGCCGCCGAGGCCGCCGTGGCGGGCGAGCAGCGAGCTCGCCAGGTTGAGGACGCTCTGCCGCGCCGAGCCGGTGCGAAGGATGATTGCCAGCAGCTCGGCGGTGGAGAGGGCGGCGGCGCCCAAGTCGCGCAGCCGCTCCCGCGGCCGCTCCGACGAGGGGATCTCGCGGATGCGGACGTTGTACTCGCTGTTAGCTGAGCGCTCCACTGGCCGCCGGCACGTACTGCTTCGCCGACTCGTCGAAGCGCTCCAGACGCTCCACCGTCAGCGAGTGGGGGAAGCAGGTCACGCGCACCCGGTCGCCCTCCAGGAGCATGGCGTACTCCCGACGGCTGATCGCGAACACCTTGTCCTCGACGTAGATGTAGTAAGAGGGAAGGAGGAAGATGAACAGGTTGCCTTTATGCCACTTCTTGACGACCTCGCCCTCGACGTTGACGCAGTCGGCGCGGAGGTCGCGCAGGTACTGGCGGGCGAAGCTAGCGAGGATGACGCCGGGCACGCCGAAGATGAAGAGCATGACGATGAAGCCGCTGTCCCCCGCGAGGATCTGAGACACGGCGGTTAGGACGGCTACGAGGCAGATAGCGGCGAGAGCCGTGTAGAGAATCGCCATGTAGACGACGCGCTCGCGGCGCGGGGGCGGCTGCTCGCCGAAGGACCAGAGGCGCGACTCGCGCTGGCGCGCGTTCGGACGTCTCTCCCGAAACCAGCCGCTCATCTCGGTATCAGGAGCTTCTGGCCCGGCTGAATGTCGTTCGCGTCTTCGAGGTTGTTGAGCGCGACGACGCGGTCGATGCAGTCGGGGACGGTCATGGAGGCGGGCTTCTGGCGCTCGCAGATCGCGGACAGCGTGTCGCCGGAGACGACGGTGTACTCGGCCGTGCCGCCCGGCGCCGGCGTGCCGGCGGTAGGCGTCGCGGTGCGCGTGACGCCGGCCGCGGGCGTGGTCGTAGCGCCCGGCGGCTGCGTCTGGACGGCCGGCTGCGTCGCGCCTGGCGTCTGGGTGCCGGTGGCGAGCGTCGTCGTCGGCGTAATGACGACGGGCTGGATGCCGCCTTCGCCCTCGCTGCCGCTGGGCTGGATAAGGAGCCATACGGCCAGCGCCGTGCCGATGAGCAGGGCGAGCAGGGAGCCGCGATAGAGCGTAAAGGAGGGCACGCCGCCGGCGGGCTCCAGGCAGGCGTCGCATAGCTCTTCGCCGTGGTCCTCGCAGAACGGGCGGCCGCAGCGCGGGCACTGCTGCGTCGGCTCGCGCTCGCAGGCGAAGCAGGTCATCTGATCAGCCATCGCCCCAGCTTAGGACAGGGCGGCGACGAATGCCAGCCCGTCGGCTCGACGGGTAGTGGGTCATTCTGGCCCGTTCGTCCTGAGCTTGTCGAAGGACGATCCGCTCGACCAGGAATCGTGGTTCCCTTCGGCTCCGCCTCAGGGCAGGCTGGCTCACCACGAACGTGTAGGCACAACGGGCTGACCAGATGACCCTACGCCCGAGCGCGCCGCGGAGCGCTAGATGACCTCGACGGTTGCGCCCGCCCCGGCGAGCTTGGCGCGGACCGACTCCGCCTCTGCCTTGTCGACGCCCTCCTTGACGTTGGTGGGCGCCGCCTCGACGAGGTCCTTGGCCTCCTTGAGGCCGAGGGTCGTGACTTCGCGCACCGCCTTGATGACGTTGATCTTGTTGGCGCCGAAGTCCTTGAGGACGACCGTGAACTCGGTCTTCTCCTCCTCGACGGCAGCGGTCGCGGCGGCGCCGGCCGGCGCTCCGGCGGCAACCGCCACCGGCGCCATCGCGGAGACGCCGAACTCCTCCTTGATCTTGTCGTTGAGGTCCTTGAGCTCGAGGATCGTCATCCCCTTGATCAGCTCCAGAACCTCGTCCGTCTTGGTTGCCATTGGTGCTCCCTCCCGTAACTCGTGTTGGGAAGGCCAGACTTAAGTCTGGCCTTCGGCTCGTTCCGGCCTACGCCGCGCTCTCCAGCTGGCCGGCGCGGGCGTCGAGCAGGCCGCTGAACTCCTGCAGCGTCGCCTGCAGCAGGTAGACGAAGGTGGCCATGGGCGACTGCAGCGCTCCGGCGAGCTCCGCGATCATGACCTCTTTCGGCGGCAGCGCGGCCAACTCGCTGAGGCGGTTGGCGGGAATGAACTGCCCCTCCAGGTAGGCGCTGCGCGCCGCGAAGGCGTTGCGAGCCGCCCGCTGGTACTCGACGAGGGTCTTCACCGGCGCTATCGGGTCGGCGAAGCCGATGACGAGGGCCGTCGGGCCCTCGGCCAGCCGCGCGACCTCCGGCTTGCCCGCCGCCTCGGCGGCGCGGCGCAGGAGGGTGTTCTTGACCACGTGCATCTCGACGCCGGCCTCGCGCAGCTGGCGCCGCAGCGCCGTCGTCTCGCCGACGCGCAGGCCGCGGTAGTCGGCGCCGATGACGACGGTGCAGCGGGAGAGCACGTCTGTCAGCTCTTCGACGGCCTTGATCTTGCGTTCGGTTGGCATAGGCTGCCCTCTCTCAGGAGGCGTCATTCTGAGGAGCGAAGCGACGAAGAATCTCGCCCGCAGGCAAGACGGCGCGCCCCTGGCCAGGCACTAGATTCTTCGCTTCGCTCAGAATGACAACCTCGTTTATAAACGAAAAGCGCCCTCGCCGGAGGAGACGAGGGCGCGTCGATGCGGAATCGAGCGTCGCTGCTTCGCCTCGGCGGGCCCCCCGACAGGTCGGGGACTTAGGTCTGAGACACCCGCTGTCTCCGGCTTTGAACTGGGCTCTAGTCTAAGGCCTCGGTCGACGTCATCGCAAGCGCCGAAGGTGTCGTGAGCCATCCTGTCGAAGATTGCGGCGGCCTCCTTGGGTTTGCGAGGCCGCGGTCGAAGCCATCTTGGGAGGTCGCTCCGAGGCGCCAAAGGTTGCCACGGCTCGCCTGCGGCGAGCCTCGCAATGACCCAGAGCGTACTCCTCTCTGCCTGCGGAGAGGGGTGAAGTTCAACCAGTGCCGCTCAGGCGCGGCAATCTCGCGGTGTCAGAGACGGTTCGCCTCGGAGCCGACGAGATTGCTTCGTCGCTGGCGCTCCTCGCAACGACAGGAACGCAGCGTCTAGCTAGACGTCAGCGCCAGCGTCGTCGCCAGCTCGAGCTTGATGCCGGGGCCCATCGTCGTCGCGATGGCGGCAGAGCGGAGGCGACCTGACCTCTCCCCACGCGCTGCGCATGAGCGGCGCTTGCGAGTACGCCCCCTCTCCGTACACGGAGAGGGGGAAGCCTGGCCTGAGCTTGACGAAGGGCGGCAGCAGAGGGAGCGCAGCGTCTAGCTGGACGTCATCGACAGCGTGGAGGCCAGCTCCAGCTTGATCCCCGGCCCCATCGTCGTCGCGATGGCGGCAGAGCGGATGAACTGGCCCTTGGCGCCGGACGGCTTCGCCTTGACGATGGCGTCGACGATCGTCGCCATGTTCTCCAGCAGCTTCTCCTCGTCGAAGCTGACCTTGCCGATGGGAACGTGGATGAGCGCCGTGCGGTCGAGGCGGAACTCGACGCGGCCCTGGCGGGCGTCGTTCACCGCCTTGGCGATGTCCTGCGGGTCGACGACGGTGCCCGAGCGCGGGTTGGGCATCAGGCCGCGCGGGCCAAGCACACGGCCGAGGCGGCTCACCTTGCTCATGATCTCGCGCGAGGCGAGGGCGACGTCGAAGTCGGTCCAGCCCTCCTCGACGCGCTTGATCAGCACGTCGCTGCCGACGTGGTCGGCGCCGGCCTGCTCGGCATTGCGCGCCGCTTCGCCCTCGGCGAAGACGAGGACGCGCACCAACTTGCCGAGGCCGTGCGGCAGGAGGGCCGTGCCGCGGATCTGCTGGTCGGCGTGGCGCGGGTCGAGGCCGGTGCGAATGTGCAGCTCCACGGTCTCGTCGAACTTGGCGGGCGCCGTCTTCTTGGCGAGACCTATCGCTTCCTGGGGCGGGTAGGTGCTCTCGCGGTCGATGAGAGCGACGGCTTCTCGGTACTTCTTACCCCTGTGCATGGCCTAGCTCCGGACCTCGATGCCCATGCTGCGGGCGCTGCCCTCGATCAGGCGCTCCGCCGCCTCGACGCTGGCGGCGTTGAGGTCGCGCAGCTTTAGGGTAGCGATCTCGCGCAGCTGGTCGCGGCTGATGCTGCCCACCTTCTCGCGCTTCTGGGCGCGGCTGCCCTTCTCGACGCCCGCCGCCTTGCGCAGGAGGTCGCTGGCGGGCGGCGTCTTGAGGACGAAGGTGAAGGAGCGGTCCTCGAAGACGGTGACCTCGGCCGGGACGACCTGGCCGGCCTGAGAAGCCGTCTTCTCGTTGTACTCCTTGCAGAACGCCATGATGTTGATGGCGTGCTGGCCCAGCGCCGGCCCGACGGGCGGCGCCGGCGTCGCCTTGCCGGCCAGCAGCTGAATGCGTACGACTGCTCTAACCTTCTTGGCCATCGATTGCTCCTTGCGGTCCTAGCGCCCCGGGTCTTCCCGAAAGGCTCCCGCTGACTGGCTGCTTCGCATCCTGCGGCCTTCGGGCCTTGTCTGCTTCGCAGCAACTAGAAAGTAGTTGAGGGGACACCCCTCAAGCTCCCCGGCAGGGCTGCGCCCTGCACTGCTACCGATCCGATGCCGCGGGTTTCAACCCGCGGTGTCCATCCTCACCCCCCAGACTCCCCGTCAGAGGGCCCCGCCCCTGCACCTCGCTTCTAAAGCCGCTCCACCTGGAGGAAGTCCAGCTCCACGGGCGTCTCCCGGCCGAAGAAGGAGACCATGACCTTCACCTTGCCCTTCTCCAGGTTGATGTCGTCCACGACGCCGACGAAGTCGACGAAGGGGCCGTCGACGATGCGCACGCTCTGGCCGACGACGAAGCCGACGCGCACGCGCGGTTCCTCCGCCTTCATCTGGCGCAGGATGCGCTTGACCTCCGCCTCCTCCAGCGCGACGGGCCGGACGCCGGAGCCGACGAAGCCGGTTACGCCGGGCGTGTTGCGCACGACGAACCAGGCGCGGCTCGACTCAACGTCGTTCTCCACCAGCGTGGTCATCTCCACCAGCACGTAGCCGGGGAAGATCTTGCGCGAGACGGTGCGACGTACGCCGCCGTGCACCTCGATCTCGTCCACGGTGGGCACGACGACGCGGTAGATGAGGTCGCCCGCGTCCATGGACTCGATGCGGTGCTCCAGGTTGGTCTTGACGCGGTTTTCGTAGCCGGAGTAGGTGTGGATGACGTACCAATTGCGGCCCTCTTTGAAATAGTCCTCCTCGGAGAAGGGCTGCTCTTCGCCTGCCTCCTGCTCCGCGACCTCCGGCTTTGTCCGGCCGCGCGCGCCGCCTTTGCCTACGCCTGATTCCATCGCCATTACCTGAGGAGCAGGCGGTCCATGAACCAGTTGAAGAAGAGGTCGATGCCGCCTAGGAGGATGCCGACGCTGACGGCGACGACGATGACGACGGTGGTGAGATAGACCGTCTCGTCGCGCGTCGGCCAGGTGACCTTCTTCAGCTCGGAGGCGATGTCCTCCAACCAGCGCGGCACGCCGACGCGAAAGCGTCGCCTGGGTTGGGCCGGCGGGCGGGCGCCCCGCGTCTGGCGCGGCGTGCGCGTGCCCAGCAGCCGTTGCGCCTGACGCCTGGCCGCCGCGCTCTCTTTCTGGGCGACCTGCTGCCTGCGGACGGCGCGGCTCATGGACGCGGAAGGAAGACTCGCCTCTGGCGAGCCTTGCCTACCGCACCTCCCGATGGAGGCGCTGGACGCGACAGCGCGGGCAGTACTTGTTCAGCTGCAGCCGGTCAGCGTCGTTGCGCCGGTTCTTCGTAGTCGTGTACGTCCTCTCGCGGCACTCGCTGCAGGCGAGGTGGATGATCGCGCGGTCTTCCTTCTTCGCCATCGCTTACTTGAGCACCTTGGTGACGGCGCCGGCGCCGACCGTGCGGCCGCCTTCGCGGATCGCGACGCGCTGGCCGACCTCGAGCGCGATCGGCTGGATCAGGTGAACGGTCATCTGCGTGTTGTCGCCGGGCATGACCATCTCTACGCCCGGCTGCAGCTCGATGCTGCCGGTGACGTCCGTGGTGCGGACGTAGAACTGCGGCCGGTAGCCCGTGAAGAACGGCGTGTGGCGGCCGCCCTCCTCCTTCGAGAGGACGTAGACCTGCGCCTCGAAGTCTGTGTGCGGCGTGATCGAACCGGGTTTCGCCAGCACCATGCCGCGCTCGACGTCGTCGCGCTCGACACCGCGCAGCAGACAGCCGACGTTGTCGCCGGGCTCGCCCTGGTCGAGCAGCTTGCGGAACATCTCGACGCCGGTGACGACGCTCTTGCGCGTGTCGCGGATGCCGACGATCTCGATCTCGTCGCCGACCTTGACGATGCCGCGGTCGATGCGGCCGGTGACGACGGTGCCGCGGCCCTTGATGCCAAAGACGTCCTCGACGGGCATGAGGAAGGGCAGGTCGGCCGGCCGAGAGGGCTGCGGGATGTAAGAATCGACGGCGTCCATCAGCTCCCAGATGCACTTGTACTCCGGCGCGTCCGGGTCCTGGCTCTTGCTCTCCATGGCCGCCAGGGCGGTACCACGAATGATCGGCAGGTTGTCGCCGTCGAAGCCGTTCTTGGTGAGCAGCTCGCGCAGCTCAAGCTCGACGAGGTCGAGCAGCTCCGGGTCGTCCATCATGTCGACCTTGTTGAGGAAGACGACGACGGCCGGCACTTCCACCTGGTGGGCGAGGAGGATGTGCTCTCGCGTCTGGGGCATGGGGCCGTCCGGCGCGGCGACGACGAGGATGGCGCCGTCCATCTGGGCCGCGCCCGTGATCATGTTCTTGATGTAGTCGGCGTGGCCGGGGCAGTCGACGTGGGCGTAGTGGCGCTTGTTCGTCTCATACTCGACGTGCTGGATGGCGATCGTGATGCCGCGCGCCCGCTCTTCGGGGGCGTTATCGATGCTGGCGAAGTCGCGATACTGGGCCAGCTTCTTGAAGGCGAGGACCTTGGTGATCGCCGATGTGAGGGTCGTCTTGCCGTGGTCGACGTGACCGATGGTGCCGACGTTGAGGTGCGGCTTCGTCCTCTCAAACTTTGCCTTAGCCATTTACCTGTCGTTCCTCCCTGTTCCCGTCCTTCCGGGGAAGGACAGGACTGTCGCTGCTCTGCCCCGCGGTCTCCGGCCTCGACAGCCGATTGCCTTCGCTGGAGCCCACAATCGGATTCGAACCGATGACCTCGCCCTTACCAAGGGCGTGCTCTGCCAGCTGAGCTATGTGGGCGTATTCCCTTCCCTTCCTTCCCGGAAGGACTCCGACTCAATCTCTGCGCATCCTAATCATAGGACGTTTTTGCTCTGGTGCCAGGGGCAGGATTCGAACCTGCGTAGCCCGTCAGGGCAACGATTTTACAGACCGTCGGTTTTAGCCACTCACCCACCCTGGCAGCGTTCTTCGTTGGTTTGTGGCGCTGCGGCTCTCGCCGGTCGCTATCTCGTCTAATCACTCGACGCCGTTTTCCTGCGCAGACGCCAGAAGCGCCTCAGCCACCAGTCTCCCAGCCGGTTGTTGTTCTTATGTTCCCAGTTGTACTCGAACCTCTGGTAGTTCAGGTCAGGCGTAAAGTAGCGGACCGCCTCGAAGCCGTTCTCGGCCGCTATTCTCTCGATGTAGAACGGCGAGGGCCGGCTGCCGACCCCGCCTAGCGCCTCCTCGTTGGCGGCGGCGTCCTCATCGACGAAGAAGATCCGGTTCGGGTCCGTGGAGTCGCAAACCACGGTCTCCAGCAAGACGTCGTCCGTCATGCTGAAGCAGCACTTCAGGTGCTCTTCGACCTTACGCAGGTGGTAAAGCAGCCCGAAGTTGATGATCAGGTCGAAGCGGCCGAAGTTGGAGAAGTCGGCTTCCAGATCGGCCTGCTCGCACTTGAGGTTCTTGATGTTGCGGTGCTTGAGTCGCGCGTAATTGACGTTCTCCTGTCTCCCCTCCAGACAGAGCACGTCGGCACCGATCTCAGCGAAGAAGGCGCCGATGTCCGCGTGGCCGGCGCCGAGCTCTAGAACACGCTTGCCGCAGAAGTACTCCAGGCCGTAGATATCGAGCACCTTGTTGATGCGCTTCACGCGCCACACGTCATACGTGCCGTCGAAGAGACCATCCGTCCTGCTCATCGCTTCAAGCATGAGGTGACGTTCGACGGGCGTCAGCGTCGTCTCCAATAGGAGCGCCTCGAGGCGCCGCACGGCGTACGGCAGGTCCGTGACGGTACGGTAGGATCTCCGAAGTCTCGAAAGCGTTCTCCGAAGTCTCGAGGGCATTCTTCTTCACCAGCTCGCAGTCCATATCATCGGACGTATTCTCTTGGTGCCAGGGGCAGGATTCGAACCTGCGTAGCCCGTCAGGGCAACGATTTTACAGACCGTCGGTTTTAGCCACTCACCCACCCTGGCCCTGGCGCGGCAGGCTCTGGAGCCCGAGGGGGGATTCGAACCCTCAACCTACCGATTACAAATCGGTTGCGCTGCCGTTGCGCCACTCGGGCACAGCTACGAAAGAGCTGTTTTCGGGCGTAACAAAATTAGACCCCCGAAACTCCGGGGCCAATTCGAGTATAGAAAGCGACGTCGAAGCCGTCAAGGCGCTAAGGCGCCGACGCGTGTCATTGCGAGGCTGCCTGCAGCAGAGCCGCGGCGATCCGGGCCGCGACGAGATTGCTTCGTCGCTTCGCTCCTCGCAAAGGCGGATCGGGGAGACTGTCTAAGCTTTCGAATGGATTCGCGGCAGCGCAATGCCCCCACGCTAGTGGGCGGCAGCCCAATGCCGCCACGCCAGTGGGTTTGACACCCTTCCAGAGCCCTCGCTACACTCAGTTCGAGTTTCACTGAGGAGGTATGGTTGGCCGAGGTCATCATCGGGGAGAACGAATCGTTCGAGTCCGCCCTCAAGCGCTTCACGAAGCGCGTGCAGCAGGACGGCATCCTAGCCGAGGCGCGGCGCCGCGAGCACTTCGAGAAACCAAGCGTCCGCCGCAAGAAGAAGGCCGCCGCCAAGCGCCGCAAGAGCCGAAAGAGCGCCGCCTAAGGCAGTGCGGCGGCCGGCCCGCCCAACGCCGGCAGGCATCCCAGGCGAAAGACGTGACCCTCAAAGAGCAGATCAACGCTGACCTGCGCGATGCGCTGCGCGCCGGCGACGAGACGCGCAAGACGACGCTGCGCTTGCTCCTCGCCGCCATCCGCAACGCCGAAATCCCGCCCGAGCAAGACGCAAAGTCGCTGGAATACGCTCCAAAGCTAAGCAATGCCGAGAGAGTCCAACGTGAGCTCGCCCGGCTCGACCAAGCTGATGCCACGCCCTCGGGCGCGCCCCAGCGCCGCGAGCTGGACGACGAGGCCGTTCGGGCTGTCATCCGCCGCGAGATCAAGCAGCGGCGCGACAGCATCGAGGCGTACGAGAAGGCGCGCCGCGCCGACCTCGTCGCCAAAGAAGAGGCCGAGCTCGGCGTGCTCTCCGCTTACCTGCCGCAGCAGCTGAGCCGGGAGGAGATCGCCGCCGCCGCGCGCGCCGTCATCGAGCGCGTCGGCGCCCGCGGCCCGGCCGACAAGGGCAAAGTCATGCCCGTCATCATGGGCGAGCTGCGCGACCGGGCAGAGGGCCGCGAGATCAACGCCGTCGTCACGGAGCTGCTCTCGGGATCGACCTAGGCGCGTCGGCGCGGCGCGCGAACCGGGCCTGGCGGCGGGCAGACCCTTCCGTGACCGGAAGGGCCGTCCTGTATGATGATCGTGCACGCCTATGCTCGCGCTCACGCGGAGGCCGGCCTTCATCCTGGCGGCGTCGGTCTTCGGTCTCGCCTTCGCCGTCTTCGTCGCCCTCTTTCCCTTCACGCCCGCCGGCGTGCCACTGGAGGAGGGAGATGTCGCTTCGCGCACCGTTCGCGCGCCGCGCGATATCTCCTTCGTCAGCCCCGCCCTGACGGAGCGCCGCCAGGACGAAGCGGCTGCGGCCGTCCCCAATAGCCTCACCTTCGACCCCTCCGTCGCCTCGCGGCAGCAGGCGGAGCTGGAGGAGCTGCTGGCGCAGGTGCGCGGCATCGTCAACAACCCGGTCGCCTCGCCGACGGCGCGCGCGGCCGCCCTCGAGGCCCTCGAGGGCCTCGACCTCTCGCCCGGCAGCCTGAGTATGCTGAGCAACCTGTCGCCGGCCGACTACGACGTCATCGAAAACGAGGCGAAGCGCGCCCTCGCCTCCATTCTGCGCCAGTCGTTGCCGCCGGACGCGGTGGCGGAGACACAGGCGCGCGCCTCGACCTACGTCGACCCGGCCTTCAACCGGGAGCAGAGCACGCTCATCGCCGAGGTCCTCCACGCGTTCGTCGTCACGAACCAGGGCGTCGACACGGCGCGAACGGAGGCCGCCAGGGCGGCCGCGCGCGCCGCCGTGGCGCCCGTGCGCGTCTCCTTCCTGCGCAACCAGGTCGTCGTCGAGAAGGACACGCCGGTGACGCCGGAAGCGCACGAGGCTCTCGTCGAGGCGGGGCTCATCGGCAACGCGTGGCGGCCGGAGCTGGTCGGGGCCGTCACCCTCGTATCGGTCCTCGTCGCCCTGGCGGTGGCCGCCGGCCTGCACGTCTTCCGCTCAGCCGTGCGGCCGCGGGAGCTGGCGGTGGTCGGCTTCGCGGTGGCGCTGCCCGTCTTCGTGATGAAGGTCTACCTGCCGCTGATCCTGCCGGACGACGAGCGCCACTTCCTCGCCTACGTCATGCCGCTGGCGGCGGCGCCCATGGTGCTGGCCGGCTTCGTCGGCGCCGAGCTGGCGCTGCTGGCAGCGAGCCTGATCGCCATGCTCGCGGCGTTCGCCGCCATCGTCCTGCTGGACGTGACCGTGGTCAGCATCACGGGCGCCCTGGATGTGGCGCGGCTCGCCCTCGTATCGGGCCTGGCGGGCGCCGCCGGCGTCTTCGCCGTGCGCGCCGCCGAGCGGCTGGTGCAGTTCCTCCTCGGCGGTCTGCTCGTCGGGCTGAGCGTGCTGGCCGTCCTCGCCTCGACCTGGCTCGTCGACCCGGCCGCGGCGCTGCGCGACCTGCCGTGGCTGGCGCTGGCAGCGGGCGCCAACGGCGGCCTCAGCGCCTTCCTCAGCGCCGGCATCTTCGTGACGCTGGGCGCGCTCTTCGGCGTGACGACGCGGCTGCAGCTGCTGGAGATGTCCCAGCTCAGCCAGCCGCTGCTCCTGCGCCTCCAGGACGAGGCGCCGTCCACCTTCCAGCACAGCGTCATCGTTGCCAGCCTGGCGGAGAAAGGCGCCCACGTCATCGGCGCCGACGCCCTGCTAACGCGCGTCGGCTGCTACTACCACGACGTCGGCAAGCTCCTGCGGCCCGGCTTCTTCATCGAGAACCAGCTGGGCGGCGACAACCCGCACGACGCCCTGGACCCGGCCGTCAGCGCCCGCATCATCGCCGACCACGTCAGCGACGGGCTCGCCCTGGCGCGGCGCTACAAGCTGCCGGCCAAGGTCGCCGCCTTTATCCCCGAGCACCACGGCACGCGCCTGGTATCTTACTTCTACCGCGAAGCGGCCCAGACCGACCCGATGGTGGACACGGCCGACTTCCGCTACCCGGGCCCGAAACCGCAATCGCGGGAGACGGCGATTGCCATGCTCGCCGACTCCTGCGAAGCGACCGTGCGCTCCAGCCCCGACCGCTCGGCGGCGCGCATCGACGCCCTCGTCGACGAGGTGTTCAGCGAGCGGCTTTCGGAGGGCGAGCTGGACGAGTGTGACCTGACCCTGCGCGACCTGCGCCTGCTGACGGACTCGTTCAAGGGAACGCTGAAGGCCGTCTACCACCCGCGAGTCGAGTACCCGGCGCCGGCGCCGGGCGAGCTGCGCCTGCGCCGGCTGCCGTTTCGCCGCTTTCCGAGGAGCGGCTAGGCTGTGCGCCCGGAGGCCGTCGCGGTTCGGCCGCTGGGGGAAGACGACCTGCCGGAAGCCGACCGAATCTTCCGCCTGGCCTTCGGCACGCACCTGGGCCTGCCGGAGCCGCTCGCCTTCGGCGGCGACCGCGAGCTGGTTCGCGGCCGCTGGCGGGCCGACCCGACGGCGGCCCTCGCCGCCGAGCTGGACGGGGCCCTCGTCGGTTCGAACTTCGCGGCGAACTGGGGCAGCTTCGCTTACTTCGGCCCCCTCAGCGTCCGGCCCGACCTCTGGAACCAGGGCGTCGCCCAGCGCCTCCTCGACGCGACCATGGCGCTGTTCTCGAAGTGGGGCCCGTCGCACCTCGGCCTTTACACGCTGGTCAACAGCCCAAAGCACGTCGCGCTCTACCAGAAGTACGGCTTCTGGCCTCGCTTTCTCACGCACCTCATGTCCGGGCCCGTGCGTCCAGAGAGGCCCGCCCCGCCCTACGCCCTCTTCTCGACGGACGCGGCCGCGGAGCGAGAGAGCCGCCTCGCCGCCTGCCGGGAGGTCACGGGCGCGATCTACGACGGCCTGGACGTGAGCCGCGAGGTGCGCGCCGTCCAGGAGCAGAAGCTCGGCGACACGGTGCTGCTCTGGGACACGTCGCGCCTGGCTGGCTTCGCCGTCTGCCACTGCGGCGGCGGCACGGAGGCCGGCAGCGATGTCTGCTACGTCAAGTTCGCCGCCGTGTCGCCGGGGCCGGCCGCCGCCGCCGTTTTCGACCGGCTGCTCGCCGCCTGCGAGGCGTTCGCGGCCCAGCGCGGCCTCGGCCAGCTCGTCTGCGGCGTCAACCTGGCGCGGCACGAGGCGTACCGCGCTCTACTCGCCGCCGGCTTTCGCATCGAGAACCAGGGCGTCGCCATGCAGCGGCCCAACGAGGCCGCCTTCAACCGCCCCGGCGTGTACGTCATCGACGACTGGAGGTAAGTCCGTGCGCTTCGCCGTCCTCGTCTTCCCCGGCACCTGGAGCGACCATGACTGGCACCACGTCCTCAAGAACGTCCTCCGTCAGGACGCCGACCTGATCTGGCACCGTGAAAGCGACCTCTCCCGCTACGACGCCATTGTCCTGCCGGGCGGCTTCTCCTACGGCGACTACCTGCGCTGCGGCGCCATCGCCCGCTTCTCGCCGGTGATGGACGCGGTCCGGCGCGAGGCGGAGCGGGGCAAGCTGGTCATCGGCAGCTGCAACGGCTTTCAGATCCTCTGCGAGGCCGGCCTGCTGCCCGGCGTCCTCATGCGCAACGAGTCGATGCAGTTCCGCTGCCAGGACGTCTACCTGCGCGTCGAAACGACGGCGACGCCGTTCACCAGCGCCTGCGCCAGGGGCCAGGTGCTGATGATGCCCATCGCCCACGGCGAGGGCAACTACTACGCCGACGCGGGGAACATCGCCCGCCTCAACGCCGAGGACCGGGTCGTCCTGCGCTACTGCACGCCGGAAGGTGACGTGACGCGCGAGGCGAACCCCAACGGCTCGCTGGAGAACATCGCCGGCATCGTCAACGAAGGCGGCAACGTCTTCGGGCTCATGCCCCATCCGGAGCGCGTCAGCGAGGCGCTGCTGGGCGGCGAAGACGGGCTCTTCATCCTGCGGTCGATGCTCGAAGCTGTGGTCGAGCGCGCCCTATAGCAGGGGTACAGGGGGCGCAGCCCTCCTTCGGCAGGCTCAGGACGGCGCCTGACGGGGAGTCTGAGGCCTGTCCTGAGCCTGTCGAAGGAGGTGTCCCCTCAGAAGTAGCTTCAACAACAGGCGAAGCAGACAAGTCCTTCCTTGAAGGATGCAGGATGCGAAGCCTGGACGCGCCAAGCAGCAAGTCCGCGCTGAGCGCCGTGGTATAAATGAATCGCCATGCGCATCCTTCTGGTCAACGGGCCGAACCTCAACACCCTCGGCCGGCGCGAGCCTGAGATCTACGGCACCGACACGCTGATCGATATCGTGAGCCGCGTCGAGAAGCGCGCCGGCGAGCTCGGCGCCAGCGTCCTCGCCTTCCAGTCCAACCACGAGGGCGCCATCATCGACTTCATCCAGGAGCAGCAGGGCGCCGCCGAGGGCCTGATCATCAACCCCGGCTCGCTCGGCCACTACAGCATCGCCCTGCGGGACGCCATCGCCGCCAGCCGCCTGCCGACGGTCGAAGTGCACATCTCGAACATCCATGCGCGCGAGGCGTTCCGCCATCGCTCCGTCATATCGGCCGTCTGCAAGGGGATGGTCGCCGGCCTCGGCTGGCGCGGCTACCTCTACGCCCTCGACGCGGTCGTCGCCGCCGTCAAGGAGGGCAAGGAGTGACGACGGAGGGCCGCGTCCAGCGCCTGCGCGCGACCCTGGCGGACAACGACCTCGGCGGCCTGTTCGTCAGCGCGCCGACGGAGGACATCCACAAGACGGTGGGCGCCAACCGGCGCTACCTCTCCGGCTTCACCGGCTCGATGGGCCACCTGCTCATCACGCGGGACGCCGCCTTCATCGCCGTCGACTTCCGCTACTACGAGCAGGCGCAGCGCGAGTCGCCCCGCTTCACGCTCTTCCAGGCGAACGGCGGCATGAAGAGCTGGCTGCCGCGCCTGCTGGCGGAGGCGCGCCTGGGCGGTCAGCGCCTCGGCTTCGAGGCGCACGGCGTCACCTACGCCACCTATCGGGCGCTGCGAACGGCCGTGGGGTCGCTGCCGGAGTCTGACCGGCCGCAGCTCGTGGCGACGGAGAACCTCGTCGAGTCGCTGCGCGTGATCAAGGAGCCGGCGGAGATCGAGGCGCTGGAGCGCGCCGTCGCCCTGGGTGACGCTGCCTTCGCCGACGTCGCCGGGCGAATTGAGCCGGGCTGGACGGAGAAGCAGGTCGCCTGGGAGATCGAGAGGTACGCCCGCGAGCACGGGGCCGAGGGGCTCTCGTTCCCGACCATCGTCGCCGCCGGGCCCTGGGGCGCCATGCCCCACGCCCAGCCGCGCGACGAGGTCATCCGCGCCGGCGACGGCGTCGTCATCGACATGGGCGTCAACCTGGACGGCTACATGTCGGACCTGACGCGCACGGTGGTCGTCGGCGAGCCGGACGAGCAGTTCCAGCGCATCTACGACATCGTCCTGGCGGCGCAGCTGACGGCGGAGGAGCTGATCCGCAGCGGCATGACGGGCGGCGAGGCGCACCAGTTGGCGCAGCGCGTCATCGAGGAGGCGGGCTTCGGCGACAACTTCGGCCACGGCCTCGGCCACGGCGTCGGCCTGCAGGTGCACGAGTCGCCGCGCGTCGCCGCGACGTCGGAGGACGTGCTGGAGGACGGCATGGTGCTGACCGTGGAGCCGGGCATCTACCTGCCGGGCTGGGGCGGCATCCGCATCGAGGATATGGGCTACCTCAAGGACAGCCGCTACGTCTCTTTCACGAGGGCGCCGAAGCTGCAGTTCTCGGGCTGAGGGCACTAGCGTGCCGGCAATTCGGCTCCGCGGCTGGACATCACTCTCGACAAGCTGAGAAACGCCACTCGACGGTCACCGCGCACTCGTAAAGGCGCGACGACCTGGCGAGAGTCAGGTGCAGGGCGAAGCCCTGCCGGGGGTCTGGGGGTGTCCCCCACTTCCCCTTACTAGAGGCGGAGCGGACCGAGAGGGATGCGAAGCCGGAGCAGAGGAAGGAATCAATGATCGACACAGGCGACCTGCGCAAGGGGGTGACCATCGAGCTGGATGGCAACCTCTACACCATCGTTGACTGGGAGCACGTGAAGGTCGGCCGCGGCGGCGCCGTCGTGCGCCTGAAGCTGCGCGACGTGCGCGCCGGCCACATCATCGAGCGCACCTGGCCGGCCGGCTCCAAGTTCCAGCGCGCCCGCGTCGAGCGGCAGCCGGCGCAGTTCCTCTACGTCGACGGCGACATCTTCTACTTCATGAACACCCAGACGTACGACCAGGTCGGCATGAACCGCGACCGCGTCGGCGACGCGGCCCTGTACCTGAAGGCGAACGAGGACTGCCAGGTCCTCACCTACGGCGACGAGGCGATCAGCCTCGAGCTGCCCGCGGCCGTCGTCCTCGAAGTGGCACAGACGGACCCCTGGGTGCGCGGCGACACGGCGCAGGGCGGCACCAAGCCGGCGCGCCTGGAGACCGGCTTGACTGTGAACGTCCCGCTCTTCGTGAACACGGGCGACCGGATCAAGGTCGATACGCGCTCCGGCCAGTACCTAGAGCGCGCCTAGCGCCTGGGCATTGGGCTTCCGCGCCACGCACGCAGCCTGCCGGACATCGACTCCCAGGTGACGTTCGGCGGTTCGATCGGTCACTCTTAAGGCCAGGTGCACGCTTCTTTAACATGCTTGGCCGCGCCTCGGTTTAACATTTCTTCCGAGAACCGGCGCTTGGCGCTGGAGCGTACCTATCCCTGAAGCCCAATATCCCCCGGAGGACTGAATGCGAAAACGTTTGCTCTTCATCGCTGGTGGCGGCGTCGCGCTGCTTGGCCTGGCCATCGCCGCGGTCGTCGCCGTCTGGCTCCTGCGCAGCGACGACCCCAACCTGCTCACCTCCGCGCCGACGATC
>DATBWN010000238.1:0-2258 GCA_036514755.1 Dehalococcoidia bacterium
CGAAGCCCTCACCGACCAGCGACACCTCGTTCTCCAGGTCGACGCCGAACGCGTCGTGGACGCGCTGCTGGGCGAGTCGCATGAGCGCGGCGACGTCCGCGGCGGTGGCGCCGCCGGCGTTGACGAGGAAGTTGCAGTGCTTGGCGGAGAACTCGGCGCCGCCGACGCGGTAGCCGCGCAGGCCGACGGCGTCGAGGAGCTTCCAGGCGGGCTGCGGGGCGCCGCCGTCGCCCGCAGGCGGGTTCTTGAAGAAGGAGCCGGCGTTGCGGCCGCGCGGCTGCGCCTTGAGACGGCGCTCGTCGAAGTCGGCGACGCGGGCGCGGAGGGTCGCGGCGTCGCCCGGCCAGAGGGCGAACTCGGCCCAGAGGACGGGCCGGCCGGCGAGCCTGCCGCGGGTGAAGGCGCTGCCGCGGTAGACGAGGCCGAGCTCGTCGGCGGAGTATTCGGTCTCTTCGCCATCCCAGACGGCGACGCGCTGGAGCACGTCGGCCAGGCAGCCGCCGTAGGCCCCGGCGTTGTAAATGACGGCGCCGCCGACGCTGCCGGGGATGCCGCAGGCCCACTCCAGCCCGGCGTAGCCGGCGAAGGCCAGCTGGCGAGCAACGGCGGCGAAGCTGCAGCCGCTCTCGGCTCTGACGAGGCAGCGCTCTCCGCCACCCGAGGCTGAAGCCCGGGGCATGAGCTGAGGCTCAGAGAGCGAAGCGGCGCGGTTCTCGATTGTCACGCCGCGGATGCCGCGGTCGCCGACGACGATGTTGCTGCCGGAGCCGAGCATGAAGACCGCCGTCCTGCTCTCGCGGCAGAGGCGCAGGACGCCGGCGAGCTGCGCCTTCGTGTCGGCGACGACGTAGGCGTCGGCCGGCCCGCCGACGCCGATCGTCGTATGGCGGGAGAGGGGTTCGTCCTCGCGCACAGGCGCCACTTTCTCGAGGGCGTAGCGTAGGGCAGCGTCGAGGGTCATTCTGGTGTACCACTCTGCAGGACGAATCCTGCAGCTTCGCGGACGGCCGGCTGGCGGTAGCTGCAGGTTTCAACCTGCAGGCCCCTCATCTCAACCACACCCCGGCTCCGATGCGCGCAGGCGCTCCAGGATCATGGGCCCCACCGTGTCGACGTCGCCGGCGCCGACGGTGAAGAAGACATCGCCCGGTCGCAGCTCGGCGGCGACGGCGTCGGCAGCCGCCTCGAAGCCCTGCCCTGAGCCTGTCGAAGGGTCGACGTAGGTCGGCGGCGGCTCCTTCACCTCGGCGGCGAGCTGGGCGGCCGTCATGCCGTCCGCGATGGGCTCGCGCGCGGCGTAGGTCTCAAGAATGAAGAGGCGGTCGAAGCCGCGGAAGCAGGTCCTGAAGCCTGTCCTGAGCCCAGTCGAAGGGCCGTCCAGCAAGTAGCGCGTGCGGGCGTAGGTGTGGGGCTGGAACAGCGCGACGAGGCGCCTCCCGGGGAAACGGGAGCGGGCCGCGGCGGCCAGCGCCTCCACCTCCGTGGGGTGGTGGGCGTAGTCGTCCATGACCAAGACGCCCGCGGCCTCGCCGACACGCTCGAAGCGGCGACGCACGCCGCTGTAGCGCGCCAGCGCAGGCTCGATCTCCTCCGGCGTCAGGCCGAGGGTGAGACAGACGACGACGGCGCCGAGCGCGTTCTGGACGTTGTGGCGGCCCGGCAGCGATGTCGAGAAGCTGTGAAAGCGCTGGCCGTGGTGATAGACGTTGAAGCGCTGCGTCGCGCCGTCGTCCTCGACCTCACTGGAGCGCCACTCGGCGCGCTGGTCGAGGGCGTAGGTGACGACCTCGACGCCGGGCCGGGCCTGTTCGCGCAGGACGAGGGCCTCGGCGTCGTTGGCGCAGAGGACGAGCGTGCCGCCCTCCTCGACGTTGGCGGCGAATTCGCCGAAGGCCTGCTTCAGCGCTTCGTAGGTCTTGTAGTAGTCGAGGTGGTCCGGCTCGACGTTGGTGACGAGCGCTACGCGTGGATGGTAGCTGAGGAAGGCGCGGTCATACTCGTCCGCCTCGACGACGACGTGCGGACCGGCGCCGGCGGCGGCGTTCGTGCCGAAGGCGGCGACCTCGGCGCCGACGAGAAAGGTCGGGTCGCGGCCGGCCTCCTTCAGAACGAAAGCGACGAGGCCGCTGGTCGTGCTCTTGCCGTGGCAGCCGGCGATGGCGACGCCGGTCTTGCCTTCCATGAGGCGAGCGACCATCTCGGCGCGCTTGATGACGGGGATGCCGCGGCGAAGGGCCTCGACGAGCTCCGGGTTGTCG
>DATBWN010000239.1:0-2305 GCA_036514755.1 Dehalococcoidia bacterium
CCGCAAGCAGGTCGAGGTCGGCATGGACAGCGTCAACGACGGCGAGTTCGGCAAGACGAACTTCACCTACTACGTCCGCGAGCGCCTCGGCGGCTGCGAGTCGCGATCGATCGCGCCGGGCGAGCGCACAGTCGTCATGAACATATCCGCCCGCGACATGCAGGAGTTCTCCGAGTACTTCGCCGGGCGCGACTTCTTCGGCCGGCCAATGCGGGCCGGCGCGGTGCCCGCCGGCGGCCTCGGCACCGAGAACCTGGCCTATTGCGTCGCGCCGCTGAAGTACGCCGGCCTCGAGGCCCTGCAGCTGGACATCGACAACTTCAAGGCAGCCTTAGCCGGCTCGGGCGCCGCGGAGGGCTTTCTGCCCGCCAACACGCCCGGCACAATCGAGCACTGGCTGCGCAACGACTACTACAAGAGCGACGAAGAGTTCCTCTTCGCCATCGCCGACGCCATGCACGTGGAGTACAAGGCGATCGTCGACGCCGGCCTGGTGCTGCAGATCGACGACCCGGACCTGCCGGACGGCTGGCAGATGTTCCCCGAGATGAGCGTCGCCGAGTACAAGAAGTACGCAATGCTCCGCGTCGAGGCCCTGAACCACGCCCTGCGCGACATCCCGGCGGAGGCGGTGCGCCTGCACGTCTGCTGGGGCAGCTTCCACGGCCCCCACAAGCACGACATCCCCCTGCGCGACATCATCGACATCATCTTCGCCGTGCGCGCCGCCAGCTACTCGATCGAGGCCTCCAACCCGCGCCACGAGCACGAGTGGGCCGTCTTCGAGGACGTCAAGCTGCCGGAGGGCAAGGTGCTCATCCCCGGTGTCGTCGGCCACTGCAGCGACTTCATCGAGCACCCGGAGCTCGTCGCCCAGCGCCTCGTCCGCTACGCCGACCTCGTCGGCCGTGAGAACGTCATCGCCGGCACCGACTGCGGAATGAGCCGCGTCGGCCACGCGTCCGTCTGCTGGGCCAAGCTGGCGGCGATGGCCGAAGGCGCCCGATTGGCGACGAGGGAGCTGTGGAAACGCGGCTAACGTTCAAGCGGGAGTGCAGAGGGCGCAGCGCCTCTGCTCGGGGAGTCTGAGGGGTAGTCCCCTCAGAGCTGTTTAGTAGAAAGGCGCAGCAGACGAGTCTCCCGACCCTGTCGGGGGACGAAGGATGCGCAGCCGCCTCGCAGGAACGCAGGAGGTCTTATGCCCACCTTCGACTACGTCCGCCTCTACACCGGCGCCGACGGCCTCTCCCACTTCGAGGACGTCGCCATCGACCTGCGCGACGTCGGCCGCGCCTCCGACCTCTCGGAGGTCCTCGCCGCCAGCGGCCTCGTCTTCCGCCACAACCGCCTGGACTATGACCTCGACTGGCATCCGGCGCCGCGACGCCAGTTCGTCGTCAATCTGAGCGGCGAGGTCGAGATCACGGCCAGCGACGGCGAGGCGCGCCGCTTCGGCCCCGGCTCCGTCATGCTTGCCGAGGACACGACGGGCAAGGGCCACAAGAGCCGCTCCGTCGGCGCCGAGGAGCGCCACTCCATCTTCATCCACCTGCCCACTTAGCGTAGGGGCCCTTCGGCAGGGCTCAGGACAGGCATAGGGCTGCCGCCCGCCATCCAAGCGCAAGCGGGGTACAGGGGCGCAGCCCCTGACGGGGTTGCTGAGGGGTGTCCCCTCAGTACCTCCGACGAAAGAAGCGTAGCAGATAAGGCCCTGCGCGTAGCGCGGGGCCGCAGGATGCGGAGCGGCTTACGGGCGACTGCGCCGGGAAAAGCGCATCGCTTGCTGCCTCTCGTCCTCGTCCAGCTCGACATCGTCTGGCAGCCGGCCGGTGGCGCGGAATCGCGCCCGGTAGCGCCCGTGCGTCACTTGGACGACAAGCCAGGACACAGTGGCGAGGCCGCCAAACGCGGCGGTGAGCAGCGCCGGGTAGGCGTAAGGCCCGCTGATGACGCCCGTCAGCACCAGCACTACGGTCACCAGTGCTATCGCGGCCAGCGTGCCCGCCGAGTAGACGCCGCCGCCCATCACGCCCATGGCTCCCATCCCGAGCCAGCTGTTCTGGTGGGCGAACAGGTCCTGCTGCGTCTGGGGGTCACCCGCGATTCGGTCGCGTTCTTTGTTCATCAGGAGGAGTATAGTCCTCTGACGGCTTGCCTTTCCTTGCCCCCGCCCTATAATGCACAGTCGAACATGCTTGCGAAAGTCTTCTCCGGCGCCCTCGTCGGCCTCGACGGCCAGCTCATCGAGGTGGAGGTCGACCTCCTCCCCGGCCTGCCGGCCGTCAACGTCGTCGGCCTGCCGGAC
>DATBWN010000240.1:0-3907 GCA_036514755.1 Dehalococcoidia bacterium
GCGACCTCGGCAGCGTGGCGATACTCGACCTCGGGGACGGGAAGGCGAAGGTCGAGCTCGTCCGGCTGAGCAAATAGCGCGTTGGGACCCGACGACCTTGCCAACTGCGGCTGGCTGCGGCTGCAGCACATCGATGGCGGCGCCGGCGGCTCGCTGACCGTTGCCGAGCACGGTGGCGCCCTGCCCTTCGACTTCGAGCGCGTCTACTACCTGACGGGGATGGAGGCGGGCGCCGTGCGCGGCCGCCACGCCCACAAGACGCTGCGCCAGGCGATCTTCGCCGCGGCCGGCTCCTTCCGCCTCGACCTGGACGACGGCCGGCGCAAGGCGAGCGTCGTGCTCGACCGGCCGGATGTCGGCGTCTACCTGGGGCCGCTGCTGTGGCACGAGATGCGGGAGTTCTCGCCCGGCTGTGTGGTCATCGTCTTGGCCGCCGCGCCGTATGATGAGGCGGACTACATTCGGGACTACGGGGAGTTCGTCGGGCTCGTTACGGCCAGCTAGAGAACGGAGGTTTCAGTGGACTTCGAGGGACTGAAGGACGTGATGTCGCGTCAGCGCGCGGTACGCAACTTCGACCTGTCGCGGCCGGTGGACGACGCGCTCATCGAGGAGCTGCTGCGCGCCGCAATCCGCGCGCCGAACGGCGGCAACCGCCAGCTGTGGCGCTTTGTCGTCGTCCGAGGCGGCGAGGCGAAGGCGCAGATCGCCGCGATCTACGACGGCCTGGTCGCGCAGTTCATGGGCGGGCGGGCGATGGGCCAGACGCCGTGGCGCGACGTGCCGGTGCTCATCGCCGTGTGCACGGAGCCGCCCGAGCCGGGCATGCCGATAGTCGGCGGCGCCGGCGCCACCGCCTTCCCGGCGGTGCAGAACCTGCTGCTCGCCGCGTCGGCCCTCGGCCTCGGCAGCGTCCTGACGACGATGTGGAAGCAGCGCGAAGCGGAGGTAAACGCCGCGCTCGGCCTGCCGCCGGGCGCCGAGGTGCACGCCATCCTGCCCATCGGCTGGCCGGAGCGCAAGTACGGCCGCAACAAGCGCCGGCCGTTCAACGAGGTGACCTCCCGCGACCGCTATAGTCAGCCCTGGTAGGCTGGCGACCTCACCCCCGCTGCCGCTGCCCCCTCTCCCTGCAGGGAGAGGGGGCTCAAGGCCCGCAGCGCCTCTCCCTAGCGAGACCTGGGGTGAGGTCGTAACTCTGCGGGATGAATCCCGCAGCTTCGTGCTTAGCCGCGGGTTTCAACCCGCGGGGTGACTCCTGGCTACGCCTCCAGCAACCGTCTCGTCTCCTGCTGCGGCCGGGCGCCGTTGCCTTGCTCGTCCAGCAGGCGCGCCATCTCGACGAGCAGGTTCGTGCGCGAGCGCAGGGTCATCGACAGGCCGTTGAGCAGCCCCATCACCCGCCCGACGAACAGCAGGTCGGACGGGACCTTGATTACCGGGTTGGCGCGCAGCACGCGCAGCACATCGCGATAGGAGTCGCGGAACATCTTCGGGTCGGCCCAGCCGGCGCCCGTCGCCGTCATCTGCTTGGCGATGTCGCCGACGTAGGCCTTGCCCAGGTCGACATAGCCTTCGGTCGTGTCGTGCTTCATGCGGAAGCCAAGGTCGCGGAAGGTCTGGCCCAAGGCGCTGTCGTCCTCAGCGAGGAGGGCGCGCGTCATCTGGGCGAAGACGAGGCGGAAGGGTAGGCCGATCTCCTTCACCTGGCCGAAGTCGACGAGGACGAGCTGCGGTCCCGGCGCGACGAGGAGGTTGCCGGGGTGCGGGTCGGCGTGGAAGAGGCCGTGGCGCAGCAGCATCTCGCTGAAGGCGACGACGAGGATCTTCGCCACGTCCGCCGGGTCGATACCGGCGCGCGCCAGCGCCGCGACGTCGGTGACCTTGATGCCCTCGACGTACTCCATGGTCAGGACGCGGCGCGTGGTGTGCTCCCAGTAGACGCGCGGCACGACGACGTCTTCGACGCCGGCGAAGTTGGCGGCGATGCGCTCCGCGTTGCGGCCCTCGTTGATGAAGTCGAGCTCCAGCGGGATCATGCGGCCCATCTCTTCGGCGATGAAGCTGAAGTCGAGCGCGTGGTCGAGGCGGTTGAGGATCGAGATGAAGAGGGCGTTATTGCGCAGGTCGATGTCGACGATGTCTTCGATGCCGGGGTACTGCACCTTGACAGCGGCCGGGCGGCCGTCGCGCAGGACGGCGCGGTGCACCTGCGCCAGCGAGGCTGCGGCCACCGGCCGCGACTCGAACTCGCTGAAGACGGCGTCGAGCGGCCGGCCCAACTCCCGCTCGACCTCGCGGCGGATGACCTCGAAGGGCTCGGGCGGCACCTCGTCCTGCAGGCCGGCGAGCACGTCGATGTACTCGTCCGGCACCACGTCCGGCCGGCTGCTGAGGAACTGCGCCGTTTTGATGAGCAGGCCCTGGTCGCGCACCGCCGTGTCGTAGATGCGCTCGGCGCTCCAGCGGTGGTGCGCGCGACGGCGCTCCTTCGCCCACGCCTCGCCGCGGCGCTTCGCCAGGAAGCTGATTCGCTTGTAGCCGAGGTAGACGCGCGCCAGCGTCAGGCCGACGTCGAAGAAGCGACGCAGGCGGTTGCGGGGCGGTCGCGCGCGCCTGTCTGGGGAGGCCATCGCTTCTATCTTGGCACGGCGGCGACCGCGAACGCGAACGAAGCTGTTACGCTGCCAGTCGCGGCGAGACGATAATGCAGCGACGACCCATGAGCGAAGGCGACATCGAGAGCAGCCTGCGCGAGATCCGCTCGCTGCGCCGACAAGGCCTCATCACGGCTAAGGAAGCCTACGAGCGCCACGTGGCGCTCCTGAGCGGCGCGCCTGAGGCGCCGCCCGCGGCGGATGCGCCGCGGGCGGCGGGCGACTCGCTGGCGGCGCTGGACCTGCTGGCGGTCGCCGTCGCCCTCTTCGGCGGCGCGCTGGGCATCGTCGGCGCCTTCTTCCAGGAGCTGCAGTCCGGCGGCTTTGGCATACTCCTCGCCTTCGCCGGCGCGCCGATCATCGAAGAGGCGCTGAAGCCGGGCGGCGTCTACTTCCTCCTAGCGCGCTGGCCGTCCTTCCTGGAAGAGCGGGGCCGCGTCTACACGGCCGGCCTCGCCGCCACCGCCGGCCTCACCTTTGGCCTCATCGAGTCGCTGGTCTACGTGACGCTCTATTTCCCGGAGGGCGGCGCCGGCTTCGTCCTCTTCCGCTTCACGGTGCCGGTGCTGATGCACGGCGTCGCGAGCTTCCTCGTCGGCCTCGGCCTGAGCCGCCAGGTTATCGACTGGGCGGCCGGTCGCAGCCCCCTGCCGAGGGCGACGCGCAACTTCTACATCGCCGGCGTGCTGCTGCACGCCGCGTACAACGTCACGGTCGTCGTGCTTTCGGTCGCGGGCGTGGTTGACCTGGACTAGGCGCGCGGAGCCGACCTCACCCCCGTTCCCCCTCTCCCTGCAGGGAGAGGGGGCTCAGCTCGGTAGTCAGGTGGGCAGACTTCGACTCGGGGTGAGGTGAGACCCTGTAGTCTCGATCCAGAGCCCCCTCCTCTTCGCGCGGCAGCCCTATGCAGTCTCGCTAAGCGACCGCGCTGCCTCTTTGGCGTGGTAGGTGATGATGATGTCGGCGCCGGCGCGCTTGATGCCCGTCAGCAGCTCCAGCGTCGCCTTCGGGCCGTCGATCCAGCCGTTGCGGGCCGCCGCCTTAATCATGGCGTACTCGCCGGAGACGTTGTAGGCGGCGAGCGGCGCGTCGAAGCGCTGGCGCGCCTGCGAGAGCACGTCCAGGTAGGCGAGGGCCGGCTTGACCATGACGATGTCGGCGCCCTCGGCGACCTCGGCCTCGATCTCGCGCAGGGCCTCGCGGGCGTTGGGCGGGTCCATCTGGTAGCCGCGGCGGTCGCCGAAGGCGGG
>DATBWN010000241.1:0-4156 GCA_036514755.1 Dehalococcoidia bacterium
CCTGCAGGCGGGCCAGGTGATCATGCCGGGCTCGCTGGTCGCGGCGGTGGACGCGAAGCCGGGCGGCCACATCCGCGCCGACTTCGACCGCATCGGCTCCGTGGAGCTGCGGCTGAAGTAGCGGCGACCTTCAGGTCGCCAGCACGTTGGCGAGCTAAAGCTCGCCGCTACGACTGTCCTACTTCAGCCTAAGCTCCACCGAGCCGATCTGCGAGAAGTCGGCGCGAATGTGGCCGCCCGGCTTCGCGTCGACCGCCGCGACCAACGAGCCCGGCATGACGATCTGCCCCGCCTGCAGGTAGTGGCCGTACGGCGCCAGCGTGTTCGCCAGCCAGGCGACCGCCGCCGCCGGGTTGCCGACGACCGCGGCGCTCGTCGCGGTGGCGACGAGGGTGCCGTCGACGTAGTAGTTCATGCCGATGAGCTTCGTGTCGACGTCGGCCGGCGGTGTCCGGCCCTTGCCCAACACGAAGCGGCCGCAGGAGGCGTTGTCGGCGATCGTGTCGCAGAGCTTGATCTTCCAGTCGCGGACGCGGCTGTCGATGACCTCGAGCGACGGGATCAGGTACTCCGTCGCCGCGACCACCTGCTCGGCGGTGACGCCGGGGCCCTTGAGGTCCGCTTTGAGCTGAAAGGCGATCTCCGGCTCAGCGCGCGGCCAGATCAGCTCCGAGACGACGATGTCGGTGCCTTCGTCGAGGCGCATGCCCTCCAACAGGTGACCGAAGTCCGGCTGGTCGACGCCGAGCATCTGCTGCATCGCCTTGCTCGTCAGCCCCACCTTCCAGCCGATGATCCGGCCGCCGTGCGCCGCCAGGCGCTCGCGCACGCCATCGAGCTGCACCGCGTAGGCGTCGGCGATGTCCATGTCGGGGTACGTGTCGGTGAGCGGTGCGATGGGGGCGCGGTCGTGCTCCGCTTTGTGCAGCGCGTGGGCGATCTCCTTGACCTTGTCGGCTGATAGCGCCACGTCGATACCTCGATTCTCAGTTCGTCTGCGCCCGCGCCTCGCCTATGAAGGCATCTTTCCGCCGGTGTGAGCAAACGTCTTGCAGACGATCTTCCAGGTTCCGTCTATTCGGGCGAGCGAGAGGAAATCGACGAAGGATACGCTGCCCCAACTGCCGTCTTCGGCCACAACAGCCTGAGCGGCGTCGCCCACCTGATTCACCGAAACAAGACGCCCTCTGTAGGTGCCCGACGAGTTGGCGGGCGCGCTCGCCGCGATGTCGAAGTACTCCGAGAGCGTGATGTCGTAGCGCTCGCCATCCACGTGGCCAAACATCCTCGCATCTGCGTGACACGCTTCCTTTAGCTTCGCAACGTCGCCGTTTGCCTCGCCGTCTATGAACAGCTGAACGACCTTAGAGGTGGCGTCAAAGTCATCGATTGCGATGTTCATATTCATTCCTTCTTTCACTAACGTTTACGGTGCAGACATCCCAGCCTGCCAGTTCAGTTCGCTCCCGCCTGCTCCTTGCGCTTCGAAAGCTCCACGGCGCTCTCGATCATCGTGCTCGACCTCTCCCCCTCGGTCCCCCTCTCCGATTTCGGCGAGGGGGAAGCCTGCCCTGAGCTTGTCGAAGGGGCGGCAGCCAGGGGGTGAGGTCCGTCTGAGCGCCCTAGTTCGCCCCGGCCTGCTCCTTGCGCCGGCTCAGCTCCACCGCGATCTCGATCAGCGTGTCCTCCTGGCCGCCGACGAGCTTGCGCCGGCCGCACTCGAGCAGGATCTCTCGCGCGTCGACGCCGAAGCGTTTGGCGGCGCGCTCGGCGTGCAGCAGGAAGCTCGAGTAGACGCCGGCATAGCCCAGCGTCAGCGCCGGGCCGTCGATGATCTGGGGCCGCGGCATGATCGGCCGCACCGTCTGGTCAGTCGCGTCGACGAGCTTGAACCAGTCGACGCCGCCGATGTCCATGCCCTCGCGGTTGAACACGGCGGCGATGATCTCCAGCGGGGCGTTGCCGGCGCCGGCGCCCAGCCCGGCGCAGCAGCCGTCGACGTAGGTAGCGCCCTCCTCGACGGCGGCGAGGCTGTTCGCGACGGCGGAGCCGAGGTTGTTGTGGGCGTGCACGCCGACGGGGATGCTGAGGCCCTGCGACAAGGCGCGGACGCGGGCGCGAAAGCCGTCCGGCGTGAGCGCCCCGGCCGAGTCGGTGACGTAGACGCAGTCGGCGCCGTAGCTCTCCATGAGGCGCGCCTGCGCGAGCAGCTCCTCGGGCGGGATCATGTGGGCCATCATCAGGAAGCCGATCGCCTCCATGCCCATCTCCTTCGCCAGGCCGATGTGCTGCTGGGCGATGTCGGCCTCCGTGCAGTGGGTGGCGATGCGCGCGACCTTGACGCCGTGCTCGGCGGCGCGGCGCAGGTCCTCGCGCGTGCCGATGCCGGGCAGGAGCAGCACGGCGAGCTTGGCGTTGCGCACGGTCTCCGCAGCGACCTTGATCAGGTCGAGCTCCGGCTCCCTCGAGAAGCCGTAGTTGAACGACGAGCCGCCGAGGCCGTCGCCGTGGGAGACCTCGATCGTGTCGACGCCGGCCTCGTCCAGCGCCTTGACGATGTCGCGCACCATATCTGACGTGAACTGGTGCGCCATCGCGTGGCTGCCGTCGCGCAGGGTTGAGTCTATGAGGCGGACGCTCTTAGGCACAGAGCCTCCTGCGGAGGCGCAAACTGGCAAACTGGCAAACGGGCAAAGATCTATTCGGGGGCATACAGCGGCGCCTCTTCTTTGACCGCGTAGCTCTTTCCTTCGCTCAACGACTTCATGCGAACGGTGAGCAGTTTCTGGACTTCAGTGCAGCGGCTGATGAGTTCTTCGCTCTGCTTTGAGGTTAAGTACCCGCGACGGGCGAGCAGGTCAAGCCACGATTCCGTCTCGAAGGCCGAGCCGCGAGCGATTGAGAGGTGATTTCGATAGGCTGCCTGTGAGTATCTTCCGTAGCCTTCCGCGATGTTCGCGGCTATGGATGCACCTGCCCGAAGCAGCTGTGTTCCAATGACATCCGAAGCTCGATCACGGGGGAGTTGCGTTGCGAGTCCTACTAACTCTGCGGCGAAAGCCTGAGCCTTCTGCCAGAGCACCTGGCGCCGAAAGTCAGAACCGACTGGTTCTCGCGTTTGCCCGTTTGTCACGTTTGCCCGTTTGCCCTCTTAACTACCAGGCGCTTCGCGAACTCCTGCCCGACCTTCACCGCCGCCGCCGTCTCAATGTCCAGGTTGCCAGCGTACTTCGGCAGGTAGGCGCCGGCGCCCTCGACCTCGACGAAGACGGTGACGCGGTCCTCGTCGAAGATGGGGTCGGTGCGCAGGCGGTAGCCGGGCACGTACTGCTGCACGCCTGCGACGGCCTCCTCGATGGAAGCCTGCAGCGCCTCGCGGTCGTAGCTCTCCGCGACGGCGGCGAAGACGGTGTTCTTCATCACGATCGGCGGCTCCGCCGGGTTGAGGACGATGATCGCCTTGCCGCGCCCGGCGCCGCCGACCTCGACGAGCGTGCGCGCCGTCGTCTGCGTGAACTCGTCGATGTTCTGGCGCGTCCCCGGCCCGGCGCTCTTGCTGGCGATTGTCGCGACGATCTCGCCGTAGGGGACGCTGGTGACGCGGCTGATGGCGCGCATGATCGGCGCTGTGGCCTGGGCGCCGCAGGTGCCGAGGTTGACGTTCGGCAGGTCCAGCACGTCGCCGACGTTGACGTAGGGGACGACGATGGGCCCGACGGCCGCCGGCGTCAGGTCGATGGCGACCTTGCCCAGCTCTTTGTAGACGGGGGCGTTCGCGGCGTGGACGCGGGCGCTCGTCGCCTCGAAGACGATGTCGATGCCGTCGTGGAGCTTCTTGAAGCCGTCGATGCCCTCGGCTGTCGTCTGGACGCCGTGGCGCCTGGCGATGGCGAGGCCCTCAGACGCCGGGTCGATGCCGACGACGAGGACGACTTCGAGGTAGGGGTCGTGGCGCAGCTTGAAGAGGAGGTCGGTGCCGATGTTCCCGGAGCCGACGATGGCGCACCTGACCTTGGCCACGCTCTCCTCCCTTAGGCAGTGCTAATCCTAGCCGCGCCCCTACGGGCGGGTCAACGCGGCCTCATGTCATTGCGAGGAGGCCCCTTCGACTGCGCTCAGGGCAGGCTCCGGCCGACGAAGCAATCTTTGACGGATC